>DATNKQ010000490.1:0-16963 GCA_035603315.1 Thermoanaerobaculia bacterium | reverse complement strand
CGGCCGGGTCCGCCGACCGCGGCGGCGGCTTGCTCTTGGCCGCGCCGGCGATCCGCTCGGCCCGGGCGCCGCGGCTGGCCCTCGCCGCGGCGCCGGCGCGGCCCTGGTCGGGGCGGCCCAACATCGTCCTCTATCTGGTGGACACCCTGCGCGCCGACCGCCTGGGCTGCTACGGCGAGACCAAGCCGCTGTCGCCGGCCATCGACGCCTTCGCCCGCGGCGCCACCCTGTTCGAGCGCGCGGTCGCGCAGGCGACCTGGACGCGGCCGGCGGTCACCTCGGTCCTCACCGGCCTCGGACCGCTCTCCCACGGCGTCCAGACGCTCGACGACCGGCTGCCGGCGGCGGCGGTGACGCTGCCGGAGATGCTGCAGGCCGCCGGCTACCGGACCGCTGGCTTCAGCACCAACCTCCACGTCAGCGCCGCCACCGGCCTGGCGCAGGGCTTCGACCGGTTCGAGCTCCTGCCGGGGGAGACCCGCTCCGACGCCGTCAACCGGCGGGTGACGCGCTGGCTGGACGACAGCCGCGGCAAGCCCCCCTTCTTCCTCTACGTCCAGACCCTCGACCCGCATGCCCCCTACGACCCGCTGCCCGAGATGCGCCGCCGCTTCGCCGCCGGCGTGCCGCCCGGCCTCGGCGCCACCGACGAGATCGTCCGCACCTACCCGATGCGCGGCGAGGCGCGGGCCCGCCGCATCGCGCAGCTCTCCGCCCTCTACGACGCCGAGGTGGCCGGCAACGACCGCAGCTTCGGCGAGCTTCTGGCGGCGCTCAAGGAGCGCGGGCTCTACGATTCGGCGCTCGTCGTCTTCATGGCCGACCACGGCGAGGAGTTCGACGAGCACGGCGGCCTGGGCCACGCCATCAACCTCTACTCGCCGACCCTCCACGTGCCGCTCATCGTCAAGTGGCCGCGGGAGGCGGAGGGACGGCGGGTGGCGAGGCTGGCGCAGCACGTCGACCTCCTGCCCACTCTCCTGGCCGCCGCCGAGCTGCGGCCGCCGCCGGGGCTGCCGGGGACCGACCTCTACCCCCTGGCCGAGCTGCCGGCCGCGGCGCCGGAGGACACCGGCCGGGCAGCCTTCTCGCATCTCAGCTACGCGGAGCGCCAGGGCATGAGCCTCGTCACCGGCGGCTGGAAGCTCATCCTGCCACTCTCCCGCCGCTTCGGCCGGGGGCCGGAGCTCTACCGTCTGGACGCCGACCGCGACGAGCGCGACGACCTCTCCGACCGCGACGAGGTGCGGGCCGGCTGGCTCCTCGCCCGCATCCGCCGCGAGCTGCTGCTCGCCCATCCCGCCCACGCCGCCGAGCGGGTGCCGATCGACGAGGAGACGAGGAAGGCCCTGGGCGCGCTCGGGTACCTCTGAGCAGGAGCGGCGCGCTATCCGTGGAGCCGCGAAGAGGCGATCTTCACCCCGCTATGCTGAATTCCCTAGCAGTGTCATCCCGAGCGAGAGCGAGGGACCTGGCGGGCGGGGTGGCCTCACAAACCTCTGCTAGCAAAGGGCTTCGCGCCTCCCTTCCCCCAGGTCCCTCGCTCTCGCTCGGGATGACAATCATGGGTTTGGCGCGCTAGGAGAGTCTGAGAAGATGTGAAACGGCATGAGAGATGAACTCCGATTGACCTCGATGGCAGCGACGAAGATCAGCCCGCTGGCCGGCAAGCCGGCGGAGCCGTCGATGCTGGTCGACGTGCCGAGGCTCGTCACCGCCTACTTCACGGGCCGGCCGGACCCCGCGGTGCCGGCGCAGCGGGTGGCGTTCGGCACCTCGGGTCACCGCGGGTCGGCCCTGCGCGACTCCTTCAACGAGCCGCACATCCTGGCCATCACCGGGGCCATCTGCCGCTATCGCGCGGGCGCCGGGATCGACGGTCCGCTCTTCCTGGGCGCCGACACCCACGCCCTCTCGGCGCCTGCTTTAGCCAGCGCCCTCGAGGTGCTGGCGGCGCACGGCGTCGAGGTCATGCTGGCGGCGGGGGACGAGTACACGCCGACGCCCGCCGTCTCCCACGCCATCCTCACCTACAACCGCGCCCGCAAGGCCGGGCTGGCGGACGGCATCGTCATCACGCCTTCCCACAATCCGCCCGCGGACGGCGGCTTCAAGTACAACCCGCCGAATGGCGGGCCGGCGGAGCCTGCCGTCACCGGTACGATCGAGGCGGCGGCGAACGAGCTGCTGGCGAAAGGTCTCAAGGGGATCCGGCGCATCCCTTTCGAGCGGGCCCTTCGTGCCGGCACCACGCACCGCCACGACTACCTGGAGGCCTACACGTCCGACCTCGGGAGCATCCTCGACATGGACGCCCTCCGGGGCGCCGGGCTCCATCTCGGGGTCGATCCCCTGGCCGGCGCCGGGGTTCACTACTGGCGGCGGATCGCCGAGCGCTACGGCCTCGACCTCACGGTCGTCGACGAGGAGGTCGACCCCACCTTCCGCTTCATGACGGTCGACTGGGACGGCCAGATCCGCATGGACCCCTCGTCGCCCTACGCCATGGGCCGCCTACTGGGCTTGAAGGACCGCTTCGACGTCGCCTTCGCCTGCGACACCGATCACGACCGCCACGGCATCGTCACCCGGAGCGCCGGGCTCCTGCCGCCCAACCACTACCTGGCGGCCGCCGTCTCCTACCTTTTCCAGAATCGGCCGGAATGGCGTCCGGAAGCGGCGGTCGGCAAGACGGCGGTGAGCAGCCAGATGATCGACCGCGTCGCCGCCAAGCTCGGCCGCCGGCTCTACGAGGTGCCGGTCGGCTTCAAGTGGTTCGTCGACGGCCTGCTGGACGGCTCGCTCGGCTTCGGCGGCGAGGAGAGCGCGGGCGCCTCCTTCCTGCGCCGCGACGGCACGGTCTGGACGACGGACAAGGATGGCATCGTCCCCGCGCTCCTGGCTGCCGAGATGACGGCGCGCCTGGGCCGCGATCCCGGCGAGGTGTACGCGGAGCTCGCGCGCGAGCTGGGAGACCCCCTCTACGACCGCGTCGAGGCGCCCGCCACGCCGGAGCAGAAAGAGAAGCTGGCGAGGCTTTCGCCGGAGCAGGTGCGGACGCCCGAGCTGGCCGGCGAGGCGATCGCGGCCATCCTCACCAAGGCGCCGGGCAACGGCGCGCCGCTCGGCGGCCTCAAGGTGGCGGCCGCGAGCGGCTGGTTCGCGGCCCGCCCCTCGGGCACCGAGAGCATCTACAAGATCTACGCCGAGAGCTTCCGCGGCGAGGACCACCTGGGCCGCATCGTCGAAGAGGCGCAGGCGATCGTCAACGCGGCGCTGGGGGCGTAGCGGGCGAGAGCGGCGGCGAGCGGGGCGAGCGGACGGCGGAGCTTGGGTTTCATGGGCAGAGGATATAATCGGGCAAACGGAGGACCTCGAGATGAAGATTCGCGCCGCTCTTCTGTCGGTCGGATTATCGGTCGGGTTGACGTTGGCCGCCACCGCCTGTTTCGGCGACTGGCTGGTGCTCCGCGGCGGCAAGAAGATCGAGACGGCGGGTCAGTGGGGGGTGAAGGGCGATCTCCTCACCATCCGCGAGGCCACGGGCAAACTCAGGAGCGTGCTGCTCTCGATCGTCGATTTCGACGCCACCCTGCAGGCCAACCCCCGTCCCGCCAAATCGGCCGGCGCCGGCTGGCACATCTCGGCCGTGGGGATCAAGATGCTGCAGGAGGCCGCCCGCCAGCAAGAGGTGATGGCGGCGCAGATGCGCTCCCAGCAGCTGATGAACGCGCAAATGGCTACGGCGGATTCGAAGCCCGGCCGGACCGGCGTATCCCCCGGCGGCCAGGCTCCGGCTCAGGGCCGGCCTCAGCCCAAGGGCCGCTCCGGCTTCGATAGCCTGGCCGCCTGCAAGGTATGGCAGGACAATCCGTCAGCCTACAGCCGCTGCCTCGCCGGCAATTGAGCCGGCGTCAGAGGATATAATTGGCCAAACGGAGGATCTCCAGATGACGCCTCGCGCGGCGGTTTTGTCGGTCCTGTTGACGCTGGCCGCCACCGCCTGCTTCGGCGACTGGCTGGTGCTCCGCGGCGGCAAGAAGATCGAGACGGCGGGCCAGTGGGGGGTGAAGGGCGATCTCCTCACCATCCGCGAGGCCACGGGCCAATCCAAGAGCGTGCTGCTCTCGATCGTCGACTTCGACGCCACCCTAGAGGCCAACTCCCGCCCCGCGAAGTCGGCCGGCGCCGGCTGGCACATCTCGGCCGTGGGGATCGAGATGCTGCAGGAGGCCGCTCGCCAGCAGGAGGCGGCGGCGGCGCAGATGCGATCCCAGCAGCTGATGAACGCGCAAGTGGGTACGGATTCGAAGCCCGGCAGGACCGGCGTATCCCTCGGGGCCCAGGCCCGGGCGCAGGCCCAGCCCCAGGCGACGCCGTCAACGTCCTCAAGCCCGCGCTCGCTCCGGTGGCCGTGGGTGATCCACGTCCCGCGCCTCGAGGGCCCGCCCGACGTCGCCGCCAAGGACCGCAGCCACGGCTCCGCCGGCCTGGACGCCTGCAAGGGGGCCCAGGACGCTCCGGGAGCCTACAGCCTCTGCCTCGACGGCCACGGCCAGTGATCTAGCCCGCCACCTCCGCCGCCGCCGGCCGCAGGTCGCCCAGCAGCCAGTCGGAGAGCCTCTCGCGCTCTTCGGGGGAGAGCTGGAGGCCGGCGCTGTCGCAGAGGACGAGGACGTTCTTGGCGAAGCGGCCTGCCAGCGACAGCGGGTCCTCGGCGACGGCTTGGCCCAGGCGGTGGCCGGCGAAGGCGATGCCGCGGAGGATGAAGTTGATGCTGGCGCGGGCGACCGGGGAGCCCTCCTCGATCGAGCGGTCGCGCACCGCCTTCGAGGTGCGGTGGAGGAAATACCCGTGGTCGCGCACCTCCTCGGCGATGAGCCGGAAGGCGAGGGCGTACTCGGCCGGCGTCAGATAGGGAGTGTCGGTGAGCTGGTGGACCCGGTAGGCCAGGGCGGCGAGCTCGGGGTCGTCGGTCTCCATGTCCTCATGGCCGGCCGCCGGGACCTGGTGCTGCTCGGGGTCGTAGAGGTAGCCGGGCTTGAGCGAGGAGATGGCGAAGCCGGGCTCCGCATGCCGCCCGAGCAGGTCGCGGAAGGTGCCGGCGCCCGCCCAGTGGCTGCTGAGGACGACGTCGCCGAAGCGGCCGATCACCATCTGCGCCGCCCGCGCCATCGGCACCGCCGCGTCGGAGCTGGCGACGATCCCCCGCACGTGCTCGACGATTTGGCGGATCAGCTCCGCGCGGTCCGCGACCGCCTCGCCGGATCCATCCTCCCCGCCGGCCGCCGCCTCCCCACTCTCCGCCGGCTCGCCCTCCTCCGTCTCCGCGGCGGGCGCCGCGGCGCCCGCCCGCAGCCGCACCTTCCAGGGATCGCCCTCGATCATGGTGAGGTCGGGCCGGGCGTGGATCACCGCCCAGGTCATGGCCCGCAGGCCGTTCCACCCCAGCCAGTTGGTGCTCGCCGTGAACTCTGGGAACTCGCGATAGATGGCGGGGAGGTCGGTCGCCACGAGCTCGCCGCTGGCGTCCGCCCGCTCGTACACCTTGTCGGCGATGCGGCCGAGGAGCTCGGTCATCGCCGAGGGGGCCGGCGACCCGCCTCCGCCCGCCGCCCGGGCGGGGCCGGCCATGGCGCCGATCGCCTCCTCGAGGAAGGTGTCCTCGTCGATCAGCAGGTCGCAGGCCGCTTTGTAGGCCGCCGAGGCCGGGCCGATGGCGAGGACGGCGCTCCGGCGGTCGTGCTTCGAGAGCCGCAGGAGCACCGGCGTGAAGTCGGCGTCGCCCGAGAGGATGATGAACTCGTCGAAGTGGGTGGGGTGGTTCAGGGTGTCCAGGATGTCCATCACCATGTGGATGTCGGCGGAGGTCTTGCCGCCGCTCGTCAACGGCGGGCAGTCCACCACCTCGAAGGCGGCGCGGCTGAAGTCGGGCCGGAAGCGGCCGAACTGGGAGGGGTTCAGGTAGCAGCGGCGGAAGAGGATCTTGCGGCCGGAAAGCCCGCGCTCGCCGCCCGCTCCGCCTGCTCCCTCCTCTCCTCCTTCCACGGCATCAGCGCCGGGGGCGGCGTCCTCGCGGGGGAGCTTCAGGCGCAGCCAGTCGAGCCAGCGGGAGGGGTTGGTGGCGAACTGCTCGGCCGCCCGCGGGTCCTCGTGCTGGAGGCGCAGGTAGATGTTGTCGAAGTCGACGAAGAGGGCGGTGCGCAGGTGGTCCTGGCGGAACGGGCGATCGCTCATCGGGCGGCCTCCGGATCGGGTGTCTGCAGGGCGAGCGACTCGGCGCTGCCGCGGGGGAAGAGAAGGGCGACGGCGAGGCCGAGGACGGCGAGCGCGGCGAGCACCCGGTAGACGCCCTGGAGGCCGTGGAGCACCGCGGCGGACAGGCGCGCCAGCTCGGCGGGGGCGAGCCGGGCGCGGAGGGCCGGATCGAGGACAGCATTGACTCCAACCGCTCCTCCGATCGCTCCCGTCGCTCCTGCCGCCGCCAGCCGCGCGTTGAAGAGGGAGCCCAGGATCGCCACCCCCACCGCGCCGCCGATGTTGCGGAAGAATTGGACGGTGCTCGTCGCCACCCCGCGCTGTCCCCACGGGACGGAGCTCTGCACGGCGAGGAGGAAGGGCATGGAGAGGAATCCCAGGCCCAGCCCCGAGACCATCATCGCCAGCATGACGTCCCAGCGGGTGGTGGCGGTGCCGGCGCGGGCCAGGAGGAGGCCGCCGGCGACGAGCAGCAGGCCGCCGCCGATCGACAGCCGCCGGTAGGTGACGCGGCCCATCAGCCGGCCCGAGAGCGTGCTGGCGATGGGCCAGCCGACGAGGATGGGGGCGAGGATGGTGCCGGCGTCGATGGGCGAGCCGCCGAGGACTGCCTGGGCGAACATCGGCACGTAGGCGGTGATCGAGTAGAGGAGGGCGCCGATGAGGACGTTGCCGGCCGAGGAGACCGCGATCACCCGGCTCTTGAAGAGCTCGAGGGGGAGCATGGGCTCGGGGGCGCGCCCCTCCTGCCAGAAGAAGGCGACGAGGATGGCCGCCGAGGCGGCGAGGAGGCCGAGCGTCCTGGGATCGCTCCAGCCCCAGGTGTCGTGCCCCTCGGTGAGGACCAGGAGCAGGAGGGTGACGGCGGCGGTGAGGCTGATCGTCCCCAGGACGTCCAGGCGGTGCGCCCGCCGCTCCTTGCGCTCGGAGAGGTAGCGCTGCAGCATGACCGCCGAGGCGATGCCGAAGGGAATGTTCAGATAGAAGATCCAGCGCCAGGAGAAGAGCTCGGTGATGACGCCGCCCAGGAAGGGGCCGACGAGGCTGGCGAAGGCCCAGACGCCGGAGAACAGCCCCTGCATGCGGCCGCGCTCCTCCAGGGTGTAGATGTCGGCGACGATGGTGATGGCGACGGGGTTGACGCCGCCCGCCCCCAGCCCCTGGATGGCGCGGAAGACGATGAGCTGGCCGATCGAGCCCGCCATCCCCGAGAGGGCGGAGCCCAGGAGAAAGAGGGCCACCGCCACGTGGTAGATGCGGCGGCGGCCGAAGAGGTCGGCGAGCTTTCCGTAGAGAGGCACGGTGGTGGTCGAGGTCAGGAGGTAGGCGGAGAAGACCCAGGAGAGGCGGGCGACGCCGCCCATCTCGCCCACCGCCGTGGGCAGCGCGGGCGCCACCGCGGTCGCTTCCAGGGCGGCCAGGAACATGCCCATCATCACCGCCGAGGTGACCAGTCTCCGTTCGCGTCCGGGTTTCACGGGGAGCCTTTCGCGCTGCTTGAGCGAGATCGATGCCCGGCTATTGAGGACCGCCGGCGGGCGCGATTGTAGCCGAAACGGCGGGGTGCGTCCGGGCCCGCTGCGCGCCAGCTTTCTCTTTTCGTCTTGACCCTCGGGGCCTTCCGTCGATATTCTCTCAAGCGCTCTCGCTCCAGCCTGCCGTCGCCTGCACCGTCCGCCCCGGCAGAGGCTGGTCAGAACCGGTTTCGGCGGCACGGCAAGGCGGGGTTCGATTGCGATGACCGACGTCCTTCTCGCGCACTCGTTCTTCTTGAAGAACGACCCCAAGCAGGTGGAGAAGATGCGCCCCTACGCGCCGCTCGGCACCCTCTACGCGGCGAGCCGCCTGCGCGGCCTGGGCTACTCGGTGGCGCTCTTCGACGCCATGCTCGCCGACTCCGAGGACGAGTTCGCGGCCCTGCTGGACGTCCACCGGCCCGCCGTCGTCGCCCTCTACGAGGACCAGTTCAACTTCCTCAACAAGATGTGCCTGTCGCACAGCCGGCAGGCCGCCTGCCGGATGAGCGGCGTGGCGCGCGCCCGCGGGGCGGCGGTGGTCGCCGCCGGCTCCGATGTCTCCGACCACCCCGAGGCTTACTTCGCGAGCGGCGTCCAGTACGCCCTGGCCGGCGAGGCGGACCATGCCCTGGCCGAGCTGGTGGAGGCGCTCGCGGGACGCTCGCAGCGCCCCGTCGAGCAGATCGCCGGCCTGGTGCTTCCCGATCCGGCGGCCCCCGGCGGCGCCCGCCGCAACCCTCCCCGCGAGCCCGAGCGCCATCCCGACGCCTTTCCCTTCCCGGCCTGGGACCTCCTCGACGTCGAGCGCTATCGCGCCGCCTGGCGGGGAGCCCACGGCTACTACAGCCTCAACCTGGCGACGACCCGCGGCTGCCCCTTCCACTGCAACTGGTGCGCGAAGCCGATCTGGGGCCAGCGCTACGCCATGCGCTCGCCGGCCAACGTCGCCGAGGAGATGGCGCTCGTCAAGCGGACCTTGAAGCCCGACCACATCTGGTTCGCCGACGACATCTTCGGCCTGCAGCCCAAGTGGGTGGTCGAGCTTGCCTCGGAGGTGGCGGTGCGCGACGCCGCCATCCCCTTCATGATCCAGTCGCGGGTCGACCTCATGACCGAGAAGGCGGTTGCCGCCCTGGCCCGGGCGGGCTGCGTCGAGGTCTGGCTGGGGGTCGAGAGCGGCAGCCAGAAGATCCTCGACGCCATGGACAAGGGGACCGAGCTGCCGTTGATCCCGGTGGCCCGCGAGCGCCTGCGGGCGGCGGGGATCAAGGCCTGCTATTTCCTCCAGCTCGGCTACCCGGGCGAGACCCTGGACGACATCCTGGCGACGGTGCAGCTGGTGCGCGACACGCTGCCCGACGACATCGGCGTCAGCGTCAGCTATCCCCTCCCCGGCACCAAGTTCCATCGCATGGTCGAGGCGCAGCTGGGCGACAAGCACCACTGGCACGACAGCGACGAGCTGGCGATGATGTTCCAGGGCACTTACCAGACCCCTTTCTACAAGCAGCTCCACCGGCTGCTGCACTGCGACCTCGAGACGCGGCAGCGCCTCCGCGCGAGCCCCGGCGATCCGGCGCTCCTCTCCGCGCTCGACGGCCTCAACCGCGACTGGTTCGAGCTCGGCCGCCTGGAGGAGGCGTCGCGGAGCGTCAACCCCACCTCCCTCCAGAAAGACTACGCGCCGCCGGCCGCCCCCGACCTCTCGCGGACCTGGAACTGACATGCCCGATCTTCTGCTCACCCACGGCTACTTCCTGGACGAGGACGAGAAGGAGCGGGAGATCATGAAGCCCTACCCGACGCTGGGGCTGCTCTACATCTCCAGCTATCTGCGGCGGGCGGGCTTCGCGGTCGAGATCTTCGACACTACTTTCGCGCGGCGCGACGAGCTCTTCGCCCGCTTCGCGGCCGGTCCCGGGGTGGTCGGCGTCTACACCAACCTGATGACCCGCCGGCCGGTCCTCGCAGTCCTCGCCGCCGCCAAGGTGCACGGCTGGACGGTCGTCCTGGGCGGCCCGGAGGCGGCCAACTATCCTGCGGAGTACCTCGCCCGCGGCGCCGACGTGGTGGTGGCAGGGGAGGGGGAGGCGACGATGGCGGAGCTCCTGCCGGCGCTCGCCGCCCGCGGCCCGCACCGCCTTCACGGCGTCGCCGGCACGATCTTCCGCGACGAGGCCGGGGAGATCGTCGAGAACCCCGAGCGGGCGCAGATCCCCGACCTCGACAGCCTCCCCTGGCCCGACCGCGGGCAGATCGACCAGGCGCGCTACGTCGACGTCTGGCGCCGCCACCACGGCATGGGGAGCGTCAACCTGATCACCGCCCGCGGCTGCCCCTACCGCTGCCGCTGGTGCTCCCACGCCGTCTTCGGCTTCACCCACCGCCGGCGCACCCCCCAGAACACCGCCGACGAGGTGGCGCATATCGTCGAGGCCTACCAGCCCGACCAGCTCTGGTACGCCGACGACGTCTTCACCATCCACCACCGCTGGCTCTTCGAGTTCGCCGGCGAGCTCAAGCGGCGCGGCCTCAAAAAGCCGTTCGAGACCATCTCCCGCGCCGACCGCATGATGAAGGACGAGGTGCTGGAGACGCTGGCCGACATGGGGTGCTATCGGGTGTGGATCGGCTCAGAGAGCGGCAGCCAGCGCATCCTGGACGCCATGGAGCGGGGGGTGACCGTGGAGCAGGTGCAGTGGGCGACCCATGCCGCCCGCCGGCACGGCATCGAGGTGGGGATGTTCCTCATGTGGGGCTACGACGGCGAGACCCTGGAGGACATCGAGGCGACCATCGACCACGTCAAGAAGGCGAACCCCGACATCTTCTTCACCACCGTCGCCTACCCGATCAAGAACACCGGCTACTTCAAGGAGGTGGCCGGCCGGGTAGTGCTGGACGGCGACTGGGCGGAGCGCACCGACCGCGACTACCGCATCGCCGGGCGCCACTCGCGGACCTACTACGGCTTCGCCGACAAGTGGCTGAAGAACGAGGTGGCGGCCTTCCGGCTGGCCGACGCCGATCCTGTAGAAGCGGCGACGAAGAGGATGGCGGCGGAGGAGGCGCGGACGGGTCTGCTGGCCGCGGCGGAGCTCGTGGAGGCGTGAGGTCCGTGGCGGCGGAGGGCCGTTGGCTGGAGGAGCGAGCTGCGGGCGGTGCTCAAACTCGGCCTTCGGCCTCAGACAGTTGCGCTCCGTCCTCGCTCGCCCCTCCAGCCAACGGCCCCCCGCCGCCCGCCTGGGCGGGACCGTTGGGCGCTTCGGAAACTGCCTCTCCATTCGACTCCATGGCGGAGGGCTACGACTCCGGGTTCACGGAGAGCGCGGTGGGGACCCTCATGCGGCGAGCAGTTTGGCGCCGGACGGACGCTGTATGGGGTCCTGGCGACCGGGTTCTGGAGCTCAACTGCGGCACCGGCGAGGACGCCGTCCATCTGGCACGGCGGGGGGTGCGGGTGGTGGCGACGGACGTCTCGGAGGCGATGCTCGAGCGGGCGCGGGCGAAGGTGGCGGCGGCGGGGGTCGAGCACCTCGTCGAGGTGCGGCGCATGGCGATCGAGGAGCTGGGCGGGGGGACAGCGGCGGCGGCCTTCGACGGTGCTTTGTCGAACTTCGGCGGCCTCAACTGCGTGGCGGATCTGGCGCCGATGGCGCGCGCTCTGGCGTCCTGTCTGCGGCCGGGAGGAATGGCGGCGCTCTGCTTGATGGGACCTTTCGTCCCCTGGGAGTGGGTCTGGTTCCTCGGCCGGGGGAGGCTAGGAGAGGCGTTCCGGCGGCTGCGGCCGGGCGGCGCCCGGTGGCGCGGACTGACCATCCGCTACCCGTCGATCCGCGCCGCGCGGCGGGCCCTGGCGCCGGCCTTCCGGCTGCGCCGGGCGGCGGCCGTGGGCGCCCTCCTGCCGCCCACCTACGCCGAGGGCTGGGCGCGGGCGCACCCGCGCTGGCTCGCCCGCCTCGACCGCTGGGAGCGCCGCTGCGAAACCTGGCCGCCTCTCCCCTGGCTCGCCGACCACTACCTCCTGGAGCTCGAGAGGCGTTGACGATGACCGAGCTCCTCCACCCTGAGCCTGCGGACGCTGGTATCACTGGTGTCAACGGCGGCGCCCTGCCGCGCCGCGATCCCATCACGGAGCTGCCGATCGTCATCCTCTTCCCCCACAGCCGTTGCAACTGCCGCTGCGTCATGTGCGACATCTGGCGCGACAAGGAGCGGCGCGAGATCGCCGCCTCGGAGGTCGCCGCCTGGCTCTCCGAGTGGCGGGAGCTGGCGGTCAAGCGGGTCGTCCTCTCGGGCGGCGAGGCGCTCCTGCACTCCCACTTCTGGGAGCTCTGCGAGCACCTGACGGGCGCCGGGATCGGCATCACCGTGCTGTCGACCGGTCTCCTCCTGGCGCGCGACGCCTCCCGGCTGGCGCACTACGTGGACGACGTCGTCGTCAGCCTCGACGGCCCGGAAGAGGTGCACGACCGTATCCGCGACATCCCCCGCGCCTACGCCAAGCTGGCGGCGGGGGTGGCCGCCGTCCGCGCCGCCGGACCGGCGGTGGCCCTGAGCGGCCGCTGCACCGTCCAGCGCCTGAACTTCCGCCATCTGCGCGCCACCGTCGCCGCCGCCCGCGAGCTCGGCCTCGACCGCCTGAGTTTCCTCGCCGCCGACGTTTCCAGCGAGGCGTTCAACCGGCCCGGCGGCTGGAGCGGGGAGCGGGCGGCGGAGGTCGCCCTCTCCGCCGCCGAGCTGCCGCCCCTGGCGGCCGAGCTCGACGCCCTGGAGCGCGACTGCGCGGACGACTTCGCGGCCGGGTTCATCGCCGAGAGCCCGCAGAAGCTGCGCCGGCGGCTCCACCAGTACTATGCAGCCCTCCTGGGGCAGGGCGACTTCCACCCCAACCGCTGCAACGCGCCGTGGGTGTCGACGGTGGTCGAGGCCGACGGCACCGTCCGCCCCTGTTTCTTCCAGCCGCCGCTGGGGAACATCCGCCGCGACGGCGGTCTCTCGGCCCTTCTCAACTCGCCCGCGGCGCTCGCCTTCCGCCGCGGTCTGGACGTCTCGCGCGACGCCATCTGCCGCCGCTGCGTCTGCACCCTGGCGCTGGCCGAGCCGGCGGCGGTGCCGGTCGCGGCCGGCGGCTGGCAGGAGACCTCCCCATGAACGCGATGAACGCGCGCCAGAAGGTCGTCCTCTACAACCCGGAGGCGGTGTTCTTCACCATGCCGCTGGCCCTCGTCACCATCGCCTCCCACCTGGATCCCGCGCGCTACGAGGTGGTCATCATCGACGGGCGGCTGGAGAAGGACCCGGTCGCCGCCGTCGCCGCCCGGCTCGACGGCGCCCTCTGCCTGGGGGTGACGGTTTTGACCGGCGCGCCGATCGGCGACGCCGTCCGCATCTCGCGGGCGGCGAAGGCCCTGCGCCCCGACCTGCCGATCGTCTGGGGCGGCTGGCACCCGTCGATGTTCGGCCGCGAGTGCCTGGGGGAGGCCTGCGTCGACGTCACCGTCCAGGGGCAGGGGGAGGCCACCTTCGTCGAGATCCTCGACCGCCTGGAGCGCGGCGAGCCGCTTGCCGGCTGCCTCGGCTGCACCTTCCGCGCCGAGGATGGCGAGGCGGTCGTCAATCCGCCCCGGCCGCTCCTCGGCCTCGAACAGTTCCGCCCCCACGACTTCAGCTTGATCGACGTCCCCCGCTACTACGAGCTCAAGGGCAAGCGCCAGCTCGACTACATCTCGTCCCAGGGCTGCGCCTTCCGCTGCGCCTTCTGCGCCGATCCCTTCGTCTACAACCGCAAGTGGACGGGGCTGAGCCCGGAGCGCATGGGCGAGGAGATCGAGGCCCTCTGGCGCCGCTACCGCTTCGACGACGTCAACTTCCAGGACGAGACCTTCTTCACCTACGCCGACCGGGTGGAGGCGGTGGCCGACGAGTTCATCGCCCGGAAGCTCCCCATCACCTGGGCGGCAACCATGCGCGCCGACCAGGGCGCGCGGATGACCGAGGAGGTCTTCGCCAAGTGCAAGCGCTCGGGCCTGCGGCGGGTGCTCATCGGGGTCGAGTCGGGGTCGCAGGAGATGATGGACCGCATCAAGAAGGACATCAAGCTGGAGCAGGTCTTCTTCTCCGCCGAGCGCTGCCTGCGCCACGGGGTGGCAGTCAACTTTCCGTTCATCGTCGGCTTCCCCGAGGAGAGCGACGAGAGCATCCAGGCGACCCTCGCCGTGGTCAAGCGCCTGCGCGCCATGAGCCCCGACTTCCAGACGCCAATCTTCTACTTCAAGCCCTATCCCGGCACCTCGATCACCCAGGAGGCGGTGGCCAAGGGCTTCAGCCTTCCCTGCGACCTCGACGAGTGGACCGACTTCGACTTCGTGGGCTCGATCGGCCCCTGGGTCTCGGCGGAGAAGTACCGCCTGATCGAGCGCTTCAAGTTCTACCAGCAGGTCGCCTTCGATCACGTCCGGCCCTGGAAGCGGCCGCTCCAGAGGCTCGCCCGCTGGCGCTGCGAGAGGGACTTCTACGCCGTGCCCTTCGAGAAGGCGGTGAGCCGGCTGGTCTCCCCGCCGCCGAAGCTGGCGTAACGGTCCCTCCACCTCGCCGCCTCAACCATAGATGGGCGGCTCGCCTCACCCTTCCAGCTTGTACCGCGTCTCCGCCAGCCGGTAAAGCCGGCGCCAGACGAGGCGGTTGATGGTCACCACCACTGCCGCCATCACCAGCGTGGCGACGAGGAGCTGATCGAAGTTGCCGGTGTCGGTGGCTTTGCTGATGGTCGCTCCCAGGCCGGTGGTGGCGAGGATGCGGTCCTTGAAGTGGAAGTACTCGGCCACGACGCTGGCGTTCCAGGCGCCTCCCGAGGCAGTGACGAGGCCGGTCACCAGGTAGGGGAAGATGCCGGGGAGGATGAGGAGGCGCCAGCGCTGGCGGCGGCTGAAGCCGAAGACGTTCGCCGCTTCCTTGAGGTCGGTGGGGATGGCCATGGCTCCGGCGAGGACGTTGAAGAGGATGTACCACTGCGTGCCGAGGAGCATGAGGACGATCGACGCGATCCCCATACCGCCGCCGACGCGGGTCAAGAGGAGGAGGACGACGGGGAAGAGCGCCGTGGCGGGGACCGAGGCGGCGATCTGGGCCAGCGGCTGCGCCACCCGCGACAGGCGCGGGCTGAAGCCGATGGCGACGCCCACCGGCACTGTCCAGGCCGCTCCCACGAGGAGGGCGGCGTTGACGCGGAGGAAGGTGGCTCCGGCGGCTCGGAGGATCGCCGCCATCCCGGCGGCGCTCACCTTCGCCATCACCAAGCCGGCGCCGGCGACCCCGTAGGCCACGGCGGCGAGGAAAAGGACGCCGAAGGCGCGCCCCGCCCATACCTTCACGGCCGCGGGCCGCCGCCGCTCGGCGGCCGGATGCGCGTGGCGGGCAAAGAAGAGCGTCAGGCGCTCGCCGAGCGGCGCCAGGGCGCGGGCGTGGAGGGCGGCGAGGAGGGGAGAGCGGCGGAGGAAATCGAGCACCCCGGATTCGGCCCGCGAGGCGCTCTCGACCTGCTCCATCTTGAACTTGTCGGCCCAGGCAAGGACCGGCCGCCAGACCAGCTGGTCCAGGAGGAGGATGACGCCGATCATCGCCGCCAGCCCCCAGAGGATGGCGCGGGTGTCGCCGGCGCTCGCCGCCACCTGGAGGTAGGAGCCCAGCCCCGGCAGGCGGAAGTCGCGGGCGCCGAGCACGAACATCTCGCAGGCCATGAGGAAGAACCAGCCGCCGGCCACCGACATCATCGAGTTCCAGACCAGCCCGATGGCCGCGGAGGGCAGCTCGAGCTGGGTGAAGCGCTGCCAGGCGGTGAAGCGGTAGAGGCGCGCGGTCTCGTGGAGGTCCCGAGGGATCGCCTTCAACGACGAGTAGAAGCTGAAGGCCATGTTCCACACCTGGCCGGTGAAGATGAGGAGGATGGCCCCCATCTCGACGCCGAGCTGGCGGCGGGGGAAGAGCGCGATCATCGCCAGCATCACGCCCGGGAGGAAGCTCAGGACCGGGATGGACTGCAGGATGTCCAGGAGGGGGATGAGCACGCGCTCGAGCTTGGCGCGGTAGGCCGCGAGGTAGCCGTAGACGAGCGCGAAGGAGAGGCTCAGGCCGTAGGCGATCCCCAGGCGCAGCAGCGAGTAGGCGGCGTAGCGGGGGAGGGCGCTGGGGCGGCGGGAGATGGTCGCCGCGGGGGTGAAGGGGCCGAGCCAGGTGCCGGCGACGACGACGACGCCGTAGAAGAGCGCCAGCATGGCGCAGCAGACCACGAGCTCCGTCAGCCGGGGCCACGCCCGCTCGGACTCCAGGGCGGTCGCCGGCGCTAGCTTCGGCATGGCCGTCCTCAGGCCTCGGGCAGGTGGAGGCGCCCGCTGTTGGCGTCGTAGTCGAAGAGCTCGGCGTAGCGGCCCCAGTGGATCGCCGTGTCCAACTGGTGCCGGGCCTCGTCGGGGCCGAAGTGCTCGTCCAAAATGTCCGAGAAGAAGTCGTCCGGCATGGCGCCGTCGGACTTGACGCGGAGGGCGTTGACGATCTGCTGCAGGAGCGTCACGTGGGCGAGCGCCGCGGCGCGGAACAGCACTTTGCGCTCGAGGATATCCGCCTCGGCGAAAGCCCGGCCCTCGGGGGTGATCTCGACGTCCCCTTCCGCCAGGCGGATGAATCCCAGGAGGTCCGCCGCTTCGACGATCGGCAGCAGGTCGTCGACCTCCATCGCCAGCTCGTCGGCGAGCGCCGCGAGGTCGTCCTTGCCGGCGCGGTCGAGGAGGATCTCGAGCAGGCCGGCGATCCCGCCCGGCCGCGCGTGCGGCAGCATCTGGCCGCGCGGAGCGCCCTTCGCGGCCGGCGCGCCGGCCGCCGAGGCGGCGCCGAAAACGGGCGGCGCGTGCTCGATCTCGGGCTGGGTCAGGACCTTGTAGATGTGGTCGACGAGGTCGAAGAAGCGCTTCGACTTGCGGTCGCGCGGCTGCGGCAGCTCGACTGCGAAATCGGCGCGGATGCGGCCCGGATTGCGCCCCAGCACGATCACCCGGTCGGCCAGGAGCACCGCCTCCTCGATGTTGTGGGTGACGAGGAAGATGGCCTGCGTGGGGATCCTCTTCTCCAGCCAGAGCTCCATGAGCTCGCCGCGCAGGGTCTCGGCGGTGAGCACGTCTAGGGCGGAAAAGGGC
>DATNKQ010000485.1:0-3678 GCA_035603315.1 Thermoanaerobaculia bacterium | reverse complement strand
TCAGCGCCCGCCGCACCGCGGCCTCCGCCGCGGCGGCCGCCCAGGTCCTGCTCGGCGGCCGCGCGCCCGAATGCATCGGGCTGATCGGCGCGGGGGTGATCAACCGCGAGGTCGCGCGGTTCCTGCGGGTGGCGCTCCCCGGCTGCTCGCGGTTCCTCGTCCACGACCTCGACCCCGCCCGCGCCGCGCGCGGCGCCGAAGGCCTCCGTCGACTAGGCGAGGACGTCGAGGCCGACGTGGCGCCGAGCCTCGGCGCCGTCCTCTCCACCTGCCGCCTGGTGTCGTTCGCGACGACCGCCGTCCGGCCGCACGTCGCCGACCTCTCGTCCTGCCCGGCGGGCGCCGCCATCCTCCACGTCTCCCTCCGCGACCTCACGCCGGGGGCGATCCTCGCCGCCGACAACGTGGTCGACGATCCCGACCACGTCTGCCGCGCCGAGACCTCGGTCCATCTCGCCGAGCGGGCGACCGGCTCCCGCGACTTCATCCGCTGCACCCTGGCCGACATCCTGGCCGGCCGCGCTCCCGCCCGGCGGGGCGACGGCGCCGTCGCCGTCTTCAGCCCCTTCGGCCTGGGCATCCTCGACCTCGCGGTCGGCAAGCTGGTCGTCGACGCGGCGCGGGCCGCGGGCCGCGGGACGCTGCTGCGCTCGTTCCTCGAAGCGCCTTCTTCAACTAGCTGATCATTGCCGTGCATACGCCGAAGCGCATAGGATAGTGACCGATCTCGCTTGACCAGTGACGTCCGGGGGAGCGCCGTGCAGCCAAGGAAAGTGCTCGTCGTCGACGACTCGAAGCTGATGCAC
Source organism: Thermoanaerobaculia bacterium (assembly GCA_035603315.1). GTDB lineage: Bacteria > Acidobacteriota > Thermoanaerobaculia > Multivoradales > UBA5704 > DATNKQ01. The sequence goes on along the minus strand of DATNKQ010000485.1, from coordinate 2,872 downwards.
AAGATGTACGAGGTCATGCTGCGGCAATACCCGCTGGTCTACGCGCTGGACGGCCGCCAGGCGCTCGAGCGCCTGCGCGAGAACGGCGACGTCGAGCTCGTCCTCTTGGACATCAACATGCCGAACATGAACGGGCTCGAGTTCCTGGCCGAGATGAAGGCGGACGCGGCGATCGCCGACACTCCCGTCATCATCATCAGCACCGAGGGCCGGGAGGCGGACACCGCCCGCGGCCTCGAGGCGGGCGCCGCCGCCTACATCAAGAAACCGTTTCACAGCGAGGAGATCCTCGACGTCATCTCCCGCTTGGAAAAGGGCTCGGCAGCGTGAAAGAGGCAGGAACGAAGGACGCCGTCAGCCCGCGCCTCCAGACCGCGGGCGCGGTCGGCGGCGAGCTCGTCGACCAGCTCCGCTCGACCCTCGAGCGGGCGAACGAGCTGGTCCGCGCCCTGGAGTCGAACCTCCGCGAGGCGGCGGCAGGCGGCGGCGACGGGCAGGCGCCGGACGAGCGGGCGAGCGAGCTCGAGCGGCGACTGGCGACTGCCGAGTCGGACGTCAAGGAGCTGGCCTCCCGGCTGGTCGACTCCGAGCACCAGGGCGGCCGGCTGATGAACCTCTACGTGGCGACCTACCAGCTCCATTCCACCCTCGAGCCGGCGGAGGTGCAGGCGACGATCGCCGAGATCGCCATCAACCTCCTGGGGGCCCAGCAGTTCGTGCTGCTCTTGCGCCGCGACGAGGGGGAGGGCTGCGAGATCGCCCTGCGGGAAGGGGTCTACGACCCCGACCAGGTCCCCGGCCCGCCCTACGACGGCACCTCCTACTCGGGCGGCGACGCCATGGTCGACGCCACCCTGGCCGACGGCGTCCTGCGGCTGGGGCCGACTTCCGACTCGCCGGCGTTGGCGGCGGTGCCTCTGCGCGTCCACAACGAGATCGTCGGCGCCCTGGTGGTCCTCAAGCTCCTGGACCACAAGCCGATCCTCCGCGCCGAGGACCGCGACCTCCTGGACCTCCTGTCCGCGCACGCCGCGGTCGCCCTCTTCGCCGCCCGCCTCTTCGCCACCAAGGACCGCAAGCTGCGGACGCTGGAGAGCCTGGTCAAGCTGGCGCGCGGGGAATGAGGTCTTCGCGCCGGCGCGATTGAGCGGCAGAACGGATCATGGGCATCTCCGGCAGCTTGAAGGACGTCTCCGTCGCCGACGTCATGCAGTTCGTCCACCTCGGGCGGCGGACCGGCACCCTCCTGCTCTCGCGCGGCGAGGAGCGGGCGATGATCGGCTTCCACCTCGGCCGGCTGGTCTCGGCGCAGGCGCCGCGCACCCCCAAGCTGGGCGACCTCCTGGTCTCCTCGGGGACGCTCGACCGCGCGGTCCTGGCCGAGGCGATCGATGCCCAACGCGAGGAGCCGGAGCGGCGGTCGCTGGGCCAGATCCTCGTCACCTCGGGCGCCATCGTCGCCCAGGACCTGCGCGACGTCATCGGCCAGCAGATCGAGCAGGCGGTGGCGGAGGTGATGGTCTGGGACAACGGGACCTTCGAGTTCGCCATCGACGACCTGCGCCCCATCGACGACATCGCCCTCTACCCGAGCGACGTGCTGCCGGACGCCGACATCAACACCCAGATGGTGCTGCTGGAGGCGGCGCGGATCTTCGACGAGAGGAACCGCGCGTCCGACGGGCGGAGCGACGGCGGCGCGGACTCCTGGCGCTCGGCGGGCACGGCGGCCGGCGATTCGACCCACCCGTCGCTCCTCGAGCCCTCGCCAGCGCAGCGGTCGGGCGGCCTGCTGACCGCCCTGGCGGACGAGGACGAGATCGCCGCCCTCGGCGTAGAAGCGCGGCCGGCGCTGCAGATCGTCACCGAGGACGAGGCCTTCGCCCGCCGCCTCGATCAGGCGCTGAAGCAGGACCTCGCGGGTATCGGCCGGGTGAGCCTGCAGGCTGCCGGCGCGCCCACCCGCTCGCCGGCGTCGTCGCCGACGCTCTTGATCCCGCAGGCGCCGCCCATCGTCCTCCTCGACCTGCGGCAGGGCGGCGTCACCCCGGAGCAGGCGGCCCAGCTCCATCGCCGCCACCCGGCCGCCTCGCTGATCGCCCTCGTCGATCCCGGCACCGCCTTCGGACGGGTCTACGAGGCCGGCGTCCTCGCCGCCCTGCCCGCCGAGGCCGAGGCGGTCGTCGCCTGCATCGAGAACCTCATCGGCAGCCGGCGGGACGTCGGGCGCGGCGGCGAGAGCGACGACCCCCGCGGCGGCGTGGCCCGCCTGCGCCGCGTCTTCGGCGACCTCCGGAGCGGCCTGATCTCGGCGACCGTCGCCCTCAACCTCATGCACATCATCTCGGAGTCGGTCGAGCGCGCCATCCTCTTCCTCGTCAAGCGCGACCAAATGGTGGCGTTGGGGGCCTTCGGCAGCGACAACCAGGGCCGGCCGCTCGCCGAGCTCACCCGCGGCCTCAAGATGCCGCTCGCCGGCGAGAGCGCCCTCGTCCGCAGCCTGGAGACCGGCGAGGTGCAGTCCGTCCCCTTCGAGGACGCCGATCTGCCCGAGCCCTTCCGCACCCTCGTCGGCCGGCCGCGCACCGGCCAGGTGGTGGTCTTCCCCGTCCTCGGCGCGCAGCGCGTCATCTCCGTCATCTACGCCGACAACGGCGAGCGCGAGGAGGAGGTCGAGGACATCGACATCCTGGAGCTGGCGACGGCGCAGGTGGGGATGGCCTTCGAGAACGAGCTCCTGCGCCGCCAGATCTCGCAGCACAAGGAGTAGGGCGGGGTTCCGATCGGGAGATACCCACTTCTTAATGTAGGGGCGGGGCTTGTCTCCGCCCGGGTGGGGGAGATCATACGAACCCGGGTCGTGACGCGCGTA
>DATNKQ010000445.1:0-3614 GCA_035603315.1 Thermoanaerobaculia bacterium | reverse complement strand
GTTCGAGCCGATCGTCCGCGCCACCCGCCTCTTCGCCGACGGCCAGTCGCTCTCCGCCCAACTCGGGATCGACGTCATCACCGGCGCCTCGCCGAGCGGCGCGCTGCCGTCGGGCACGGTGCAGACGATGACGACGGCGTCGGGCCGCACGGTCACCGTCGCCGCGGGCGGCATACCGCTGACGAAGTTCTCGGACCATCGCGCGGGGCTGGACGGCGAATGGCAGAAGCCCTGGGGGAAATACGTCATCTCGACGCTCGGCGTCCACGCCTCGCGCGAGAAGGACTACCAGTCGCTCGGCGTCAACGGCAAGCTTTCCGCGGAGCTCCTGCAGCGGCTGGTCACCGTCACCGTGGGCGGCGGCTACAACGACGACAGCGTCTTTCCGGTCGGCGGAACGCCGATCGGGCTGTCCGACGGCAACGAGGTCTCCAACCGGGCGAACGCCAAACGGGTCTCGACCCTGCTGTTCGGTGTGTCGAGGATCCTCACGCGCCGCTGGATGATGGGCTTGGATGGATCACGGACTTTCGAGAACGGCTATCTGACCGAGCCGTACAAGGTCATCAGCCTCTTCAACCCCTTCGACGGCGAGCCCACCGGCGACGTGCTGACGGACAACCGGCCGTCCACGCGGACGCGGTCCTCGGCGCTCCTGAGCTCCGTCTACCACCTCCCGCACGACATCGTGTACGCCTCGTATCGCTATTATTGGGACACCTGGGGCGTGCGCTCGAACACCCTCGACCTCAAGTACCGGTACGACCTGAAGGACGACTGGTACCTCGAGCCGCACGCGCGGCTCTACCACCAGACGGCCGCGGATTTCTTCACCATCGGCCTCTCCAGCTTCCTGGCGCCGCCGGAATTCGCCACCGCCGACTACCGCCTCGGCCAGCTGACGACGTTGACGATCGGCACGAATTTCACCTTCCGTCTCGGCGCCAACCCGGCGCTGTGGACCCTGCGCGCCGAATACATCCGGCAGTCCGGCGACAGCTCGCCGCCGAATGCGATCGGCGTGCAGCGAAGCCTGAACCTGTCCCCGACGATCAACACTTTCACGGCCGTCGTCGGGTACTCCTTCAACTTCTGAGGTCGAGCGCTTGGCCCGCTCCCACTCCGCGGCTCCATCGCCCGGGCACGGGCCGGCGCTCGATCGCGTCGAGGACTACTTCGTCGGCTCGTTCGAGGCGATGGCGAGCCCATGCACGGTGCTGGTCGACGGCGACGACCGCGACGAGGCGGCGGCGCTCGTCGACGTCGCGGCGCGGGAGGCGCTGCGCGTCGAGCGGAAGTTCAGCCGCTACCGGACGGACAACCTGGTCCACGCGATCAACCACGCGGCTGGACGGCCGACCGAGGTCGACGAGGAGACGGCGCTCCTGATCGACTACGCGGCGACCTGCTGGGAGATGTCCGCGGGGCTCTTCGACCTCACCTCCGGCGTCCTGCGGCGGGTCTGGAAGTTCGACGGCGGCAGCCGCGTGCCGAGCCGGAAGGCGGTCGAGGAGTGTCTCGCGCGCGTCGGCTGGGGGCGGGTCACCTGGAAGGACCGCATGCTGTCGATGCCCGCCGGCATGGAGATCGACTTCGGGGGGATCGGCAAGGAGTACGCGGTGGATCGCGCCGCCGGGCTCCTCGCGGCGCAGACCGCGACCTCGTGCCTGGTGAACTTCGGCGGCGATCTCTTCGCCGGCGGCCTGCGGCGCGGCAACCGCACCTGGGGAGTGGGCATCGAGGACCCCGGCCGCGCCGGGCAGGCGGCGCTGTACAAGCTGGACGTCGCGCGCGCCGGCCTGGCGACGAGCGGCGACGCCCGGCGCTACGTGCGGTGGCGCGGCCAGCGGCTCGGCCACATCCTGAATGCTCAGACCGGATGGCCCGTCGCCGGCGCGCCGCGCTCGGTGACGGTCGTCGCGCGCACCTGCCTGGAGGCTGGAACGATCTCGACATTGGCCTATCTGCAGGGACCCGGCGCGCGAGCCTTCCTGGAACAGCAGAACGTCCAGTTTTGGATTCTCTGAGCCGCGGAGCTTGGAGATTCGCAGACTTCCTTCCCTGGGGCGGCTTGACCGGACTAAAATGCTGTTATAGCATGAGCCGCCCAGATCGATTTCCAGGGAGGGAGGAAGCATGGCTCGACGTTCGCTGGCTCGCGCCCCACGGTCGAATCGCCGCCTTACCGTCCTTTCGGTCACGCTCTCGCGAGCGCTCGGCTGGGGTCTCTTCGCTCTCCTCGCCGCGCCTTCGGCCCCGCTCGCCGCGGCGATCTGCACCGTCGACACCCAGCCCGGCGCCACGCTCCTCCTGCCCTATTTCGAGGTCGACCTCGACAACCCTGACGGGCTGACGACGCTCTTCTCGGTCAACAACGCCTCGGCGACGGTGGTCCTGGCGCACGTCGTGGTGTGGTCCGACCTCGCGGTGCCGGTCATGAACTTCAACCTCTATTTGACCGGCAACGACGTGCAGAGCCTGAACCTCCGCGACCTCCTGGTCGCCGGCCGCCTGCCGCAGACGGCGTCGTCCACCCAGGATCCCAACGACATCATCAGCCCCAAGGGCCAGTTCAGCCAGGACCTCCCGTTTCCTTCCTGCACCGGCCAGCTGCCGCCGCCGCCGCTCCCGGCGGACTTCCTCGCCGGCGTGCAGCTGGCGCTCACCGGCCGATCGTCGCCGCTCCTCTCGGGCCAGTGCGCGGGCCGCTACCTCGGGGACAACATCGCCCGCGGGTACGTGACGGTCGACACGGTCAACAACTGCACGCTGCGGGTCCCGGGCGACCCCGGCTACTTCGGCGCTGCCGGAACGGGGGACGTGACCGACCAGAACGTCTTGTGGGGGGCGTGGTTCATCGTCAACTCGACGCAGAACTACGCGGAGGGGGCCGACCTGGTGCCCATCGAAGCGGACGCCGGAAACCCGGCAGTCTCGTCGGCCGGCCGGTACACCTTCTACGGACGCTACGACGGTTGGACGGGCATCGACCACCGCGAGCCGCTCGCCACCCGCTTCGCCACCCAGTACCTGAGCGGCGGCCTCTTCGACGGCGGCACCGACCTCTTGGTGTGGCGCGATCCCAAGGTCGCGCAGGAGCCGTTCACCTGCCCGGCAGTCTCCGGCATCAGCCCCGCCTGGTATCCGCTCGACGAGGAGGGTCTGACCATATTCGACGAGCAGGAGCACCCGCTGGTCCCCCAGCTCTTCCCCTGCGCGCCGGTCACCTGCCCGCAGCAAGCTCACCCCTTCACGGCGGCGGCGCAGAGGGTGAAAGTCGGCGGCGCCGACTTCCCCGTTCCATTCAACTTCGGCTGGCTGGAGATCGATCTCAACCAGGCGACGGCAGCGGCGGGGAACAATCCGCCCGGCGATCCGGGGGCGGCGCAGGCCTGGGTGGTCGCCACCCTGACGTCGCACGGCCACTACGCGGTGACCCTCGACGCCTTCCGGCTCGACAGCGCCTGCGCGGCGAGCCACTTCTTGCCCTGAGCGGCGGCGTTCAATCCAGCGGTTCCGGTTGCGCCGCCGCCCTCTCGCGCCGCAGGCGCACCAACCGGCGGACGTCGAACCCGAGCTGCACGATCGAGCCGATCACGACGTTCCAGAGGACG
>DATNKQ010000437.1:0-6303 GCA_035603315.1 Thermoanaerobaculia bacterium | reverse complement strand
GGGTCGGTCCAGCGCTCGATGGGCCGGAAGTAGACGGCGTCGGGAGAGGCGAACGACCGGTAGACACTCTCGTAGCTCGCCAGCTTCACCGGGTCGGCGCCACGCGGGTCGTCGAGGCCGTAGACCATGGCGGCGTTGGGCCGTAGGGCCTCCCCCACCCCCGCCACCCGCCCGTCCTGCCCCTCCAATCGTTGCAGGAACTCGACGGCGCCGGTCGCCGGGTAGAGCCTCGGGAGCGGCAGGCCGGGGTTGATCCCGCCGTGGGCGAGGAGGAGGTCGCAGACCGCCAGGGCCGGCAGGAGCGGCCAGACCCTCCAGCGCCGCTCCCGCGACAGCCGGAGCGAGAGGGCGAGGAGCAGCGCGACCGTCAACCCCCCCGCCGTCCAGGCGGCCTGCTCCCGCACGAGCCCCCGCGCCGACCAGGGGCTCAGGAAGCTCCACCAGGCCAGGGCGAGGAGGAGGCCGACTGCCGCCGCGCCGGCCAGGAGGCCCCGCCCCTTGCCCTCGAGCCAGAGGTCGCAACCGGCGCCGGCCAGGAGCGCCAGCGACAGCTCGATGCCGAAGATCAGCCGATGGAGGGCGGAGCGGCCGACGACCGGCAGGGCGCCCAGCGCCTCCCGCAATCCCGGTAGGTGGTAGGCAGCCAGGAAGGAGAAGACGAGGATCGCCGCCACCGCCCGCCAGCGGCGGTCGGTCCGGGCGCGCGCCAGGCCCGCCGCCGCGAGGGGGAGGGCCAGGGCCCCGGCGTAGACCGCCGTCGCCGAGTAGTTGAAGGGTCCCCACCAGGTCCCCGCCGCCGGATGGCCGTAGAGCTGCGGCAGGACCAGGCGGAGCGGCTGCTGGGCGAGGAGGCGAAAGGGCGGGGGCGCCCCGGCCAGCCCCTGCTGCCAGCGGCTGGTGAGCGGCAGGATCGCGGCGAGCGGCAGGAGCTGGACCGCCGCCACGGCGGCCGCCAGCAGCCAACCGCCGGCGAAGTGCGCCCAGGCGCGGAGCGGCCGCGCCGCCCCCCGCACGAGGAGGTAGAGGCCCGACAGGAGGGCGGTGTGAGCCACCGTCTCCGGATGCCCGCCCAGGAGCTGTAGGCCGGCGGCGAAGGCGAGCGGCGCCCCCGTCCCAGCCCCGGAGGCGATCCGCTCGACTGCCCATAGCACCCACGGCACCAGGGCCAGGGCGTTGCCCATGGGGAAGAGCAGGAAGCTCACCAGCATGCCGGAGCAGGGGAAGACGAGGGCCGAGAGGAGCGCCGCCGGGCGGCTTGAGCCCAGCTCGCGCGCCAGGCCCCAGGCGCCGCAGCCAGCGGCGACCAGCCGCAGCCAGGGCAGGAAGACGAAGCCGAGCTGGAGCGGGAGGGCGGCGAAGAGCAGGTGGAGGGGGAAGAGCGGCGCCGACTGGCCGTTCGCCCAGAACGGCGCGCCCGAGAACTGGTGCGGGTTCCAGAACGGCAGCCGCCCCTGGCGCAGCTCTTGGCGGAGGAAGAGGAGCCAGGGTTGGATCTGGTAGGTGACGTCCGACAGCACCGGATTGCCGCGGAGGGGGCGGACGGAACCGGCGGGCCCGGCGGACGCCAGCGAGAGCTGCCAAGGCGGGTGCGCGGCCAAGTCGGCGGCGGGGCTCGGGATGCCGTTCGGGAGGGCCAGCGCCGGCGCCAAGAAAGCGATGCCGGCGAGGCCCACCGCCGCCCAGGCGATCCCCAGCTCCCGGCGGCGGAAGAGGGCGCCGCCGGCCGCCAAGAGCGCGAGGAGCGGCAAGGCCGGGTTCATGGGCTGCCGCGGCGCCGGGCCATCCGCAGGCGGAGGAGGAGGACGTCGCGGATCATCGCCAGAGAGGAGCGGATGGGATCGACCTTGGAGGCTGCCGAGTTCGACCAGACGACGCCCACCTCGACCACCCGGTAGCCCAGCCGGCGCGCCAGGCAGACCATCTCGACGTCGTAGGCGAAGCCGTCGACCGTCATCTGCGCGAAGATCGCGCGCGCCGCCCCGCCGTCCAGCAGCTTGAAGCCGCACTGGGTGTCGCGCAGCCCGCGCACCCCGACGAGCCGGATCAACAGGTTGAAGAGCTTGCCCATGGTCTCGCGATAGATGGGCTGGCGCTCGCGGATCTCGGCCCCAGCGACGGCGCGGCTCCCCAGCACCAGCTCGGCCTCGGCCAGGCGCGGCTCGAGCTTGGCCAGCTCGGCGATGGGCGTCGAGAGGTCGGCGTCGGTCAGCAGCACCCGCTCGCCCCGGCTCGCCAGGACGCCGGTCTTCAAGGCCGCACCCTTGCCGCGGTTCTCGGCATGGACGAGAACGCGGACGCCGTCGGCGGCGAAGCCCCGGGCGACCTCCGCAGTGCCGTCCCCGCTGCCGTCGTCGACCACCAGGACCTCGTAGTCGACGCCGCGGGAACGCAGGTAGTCCACCACCCGGCGCAGGCTCGGTCCCAGCCGCGCCGCCTCGTCGTACGCGGGGATCACCACCGAAAGCTCGGTCATCTCGCCGCGATTGTAGCGGCAACCGGCATACAATACCGGCCGCCTCTCCGGGAGCGACATGGCCGACCTGCTCATCCTCAAGGCCGAAGATCCGGCCAGCGCCGAGGCCCCCGAGTTCCAATACCTCTTCTCCTACTGCCTGCTGCAGGCGCGGGAGGTCTTCGGTAGCGTGCGCCTGCTCCGCAACCCGGAAGGGCTTGTGGACGTCGGCGGGGAGGCCGCCGTTCTCGTGCTCGGCCCGCAGAACATCCTCCTCTCCGCCCGCAGCCTCGCCGCCATGCGCGACCGGCTGCGGGCCGGCGCCGCCGAGGTGCGTCCGTTTCGCCTCGCCGACACCGGCCTCGCGGCGGCGAGCCCCGTCTATACGCTGCGCGGCTTCGAGCTCCTCGAACGCGCCTTCCTGGCGTCGGCCGGGCCGGAAGCCCCGGCACCCCCGTCTCACCTGCCGACCGCTCTTTTTGCCGGGGCAAGGCTGGCGGAGATCCTGGAGGCGGTCCCCCTTGCCGCCCTCCTGCGCGATCCGAGCGCCCTGGCGGGAGCCACCGGACCGGCACCGGTGCCGGCGGGGCTGTGCCACGAGTTCATCGACTACTACGGCGAGGTGCGCCGCGACGTCGCTCCCTTCATCCCGCCCGGCACCAGGCGGGTCCTGGAGATCGGCTGCGGCCGCGGGCTGACCGGCGAGTTCCTGCAGCGGACCTTCGGCTGCCAGGTCACCGGCGTCGAGATGAATTCGGTGATCGCCCGCGAGGCCGCGGGCCGGCTCCATGCCGTCCTCGCGGGCGACGTCCAGAAGCTCGCCCTCGGTCAGTCTGATGGCGGCTTCGACGTCGTCCTCGCCCTCGAGCTCGTCGAGCACCTGCCGGAGGCCGAGCGCTTCCTCTCCCGGGCTCTGGAGCTGGTCCGGCCCGGCGGACGCGTCGTGCTCTCGATCCCCAACGTCGGCCATTACGCGATCGTCGACGACCTGCTGGCCGGGCGCTGGGACTACCTTCCCGTCGGCCTCCTCTGCTACACCCACTTCCGCTTCTTCACCCGCCACACGCTCGCGGACTGGCTCCGGCGCTGCGGCTTCGAGAGCTTCGACATCGTCGCCCAAAAAACCGAGCTGCCCACACGCTTCGACGCCCTCGCCGGCGCCTTCGACCTCGATCGCGAGAGCCTGGCGACGAAGGGCTTCTACGTCGTCGGCCACCGCGCCGCCCAGCGGACGGCGTCGAGCAGGACGGGCGCCACCGCCTCGGGACGATAATGCTGGGCGACCGCGAAGACGCGGACCCGCGCCCGGCGCCAGGCCCGCCGGTCCGTGAGCAGGCCGCGGGCCGCCGCCGCGAAGGCCGCCGGATCGTCCGCCGGCACCAGCGGGACCGTGCCCGCGCCCATGTAGGCGGCCGAGGGAATGTCCGAGGCGACGGCCGGGACTTTGGAGGCCATCGCTTCGAGGAGCGGCAGGCCGAAGCCTTCCTCTTGCCGCGAGGGCAGGAGGAGGAGATCGCACCGCCGGAGCGCGGCGGCGAGCTCGGCCGGCGGCACGCCGCAGAGATAGCGGTCCGGGGCCAGGAGCTCTCGCTCGGCGCTCGAGAGCGGCAGCACCGAGAAGCGCAGGACGCGGCAGGCGAGGCCGCCGCGGCGCAGGAGCCGGACGGCCGCGAGCGCCGTCGGGACTCCCTTGACCTCGGCCTCGAAGATGCCGGGGATGGCGATCCACGGCCGGCGCCGCGGCCCCAGGCGCCGGCGAGGCCGGAACGCCGCATCGATCGGCGGCGAGACGACGACGCTCTGGCGGCCGAACCGCCGGCGCAGGAACTCTTGCAGGTGGGGCGTGACGGTCAGCGTGGGAAGGGGGAGCGAGTAGGCGGCCTCGATCTCGTGAAGGACCGGCGCCAGATGGACGAGGCCGCCCTCGTAGCCCTGGCAGAAGTGCGCCAGCGGCCCCGGCGCCAGGCGATTCGCGAGGGCGATCGTCGTCCAGAAGGTCGCGATCACCAGGTCCTGCTCGGGGAGCCGCTGGAAGCCGGCCTCGTAGTCGAGGTAGGGCGCTTCCAGCCGCATCCATGCGGGCCGCGGACCGGCGCCCAGGACGGTGATCTCGATGCCGCTCTCGGCGAGCAGCTGGGCGTGCTGGAAGACGACCTTGGTGCCGCCTCCCAGCTCGGGGCGAGCGAGGACGTAGGCGACCCGCATCAGGTGGCCTCTTCGGGAGCCGCCAGGCCGCCCTCGCCCGGGAGCCGATAGCGCCCCAGCTCGCGGCCGCGGTCGTCGGTCAGACAGACGTGGAGGTCGCCGCCGAACCGTGCGCGGATCTCCGCGGGGAGGGTCCAGCGGCCGGCGCGGGGCAACCGCTCGGCGGCGGCGGGGAATCCCGCCGGGTTGGGCGACACTTCCACCCAGACCTCCGATCCGGGAGCCAGCGAGCCGAGGTCGATTCCGGCGGGCGACGGCGGCAATCCGTTCCAACCCTCCGTGGGCGGCGGGAAACGGCGGTCGAGGCCGCTCAGGAGGCTCTCGAACCAGGCGCCGTAGTGCAGCCGCCGGAAGCGGCGGGCCGATTCCTCGAACCAGGCCTGGGAGCGCGGCTCCCGCGCCGCGCTCTGGCCGTAGAGATGGATCGCCGTCGCGGCCGGCACGTAGCAGCCCTCAAGACCCGCCCGGCGCGCCCGCAGCAGCCAATCCGTCTCCTCGAAGTAGAGCTGGAAACCGGGGTCGAACGCGCCCACGCGGTCCCAGGCCGCGCGCCGGATGGCCAGCAGGCTGCCGGAGAGCGCATGGCTCAGAAGCGGTCCCCGCGCCTCCCAATGCCGGCGGGCCGGCCGGCGCCAGCGGGCTCGCGCGCGCGCCGCCCACGCTCCGCCGCGCCGGGAGAGCAGGGCCAGGAGCTCTCCGCGGCGGCTGCGCACCTCCGCAGGCGGGAGAACCAGCCGTTTCCCGCGGTCCCAGAAGAAGCGCGGGCCGGCCGCCGCCGCACCCTGCGCCAGAGCGTCGAGGAGAGCCGCCACGCAGCCCGGCTCCACGAACACGTCGGGGTTCATCAGCAGGATGGTCTCGGCCCGCGAGCTCGCCACTCCCAGATTGACGCCGCCGGCGTAGCCGACGTTGGCCCGGGGGTCGATCCGCTGCACCGGCAGCGCCGCCAGGAGCGCGCGCTCCCGCTCGTCGCTGCCGTTGTCGACCAGCAGCCATTCGGCGTCGAGGCCGGCGCCCTCGAGGTCGGTCCGCAGGGCGGCGATCGCCGCCGCCGCCAGCTCGGGCGTGTGGTAGTGAACGATGACGATCGCCAGACGCATGGGACGTCCGCTCTGACCGCGGCGTTGGGGGAAGGGGCTCGCCGGGGTCCCCGGCCTAGGGATGCCGGGTGAGGGCGAAGGTGCAGCCGTGGCAGATGAAGTCCGGCGGCGCCTCTTCCAACCCGTACACCCACCGGCGCATGAGGGCCAGGGCGGGGCCCCGGAGCACCTCCGCCACGCTCTCCCGGTTGAGGTCGCCGACGACGTACTTGGAGTCGTAGTCCTCGCAGCACAGCACGCACTTGCCCTGGGGAGTGATGTGGAGATGCTGCAGCGGCCGCGAGCCGACGTTGTCGCAGCCGCAGAGCGGCGCGTGCGGCAGCGCCGGCTTCAGGCCGATCTGCAGGTAGCCGGCGCGGTCCATGACCTCGAACGACTTGACCTCGAACCGGCTGCCGGCGAAGCGCTCGCGGATCTCCGCGAAGTCGCGCCGGTGGTCCTCGTCGCCCGTCCCCAGGACCACCATGTCCATCTTCTCGGCGACCGGCTTGTCCCGGGCGTGCTCGAGGTTCTTGAGCACCAGCGCGAGGTGATCCCCTCCGCGGT
>DATNKQ010000434.1:0-5285 GCA_035603315.1 Thermoanaerobaculia bacterium | reverse complement strand
CGGCCGTCATGAGGCCCGCCGGTTACTCCTCGTCGGTCTCGTCCGGGGACTCTTCGATCGCCAGGAGGACGACGGTGACGTTGTCGATGCCGCCGCGGGCGTTGGCGTCGCCGACGAGCTGGCGGCAGATCTCGTGCAGGCCGCGGCCGGAAGCCAGGCGCTCGCGGATGTCGGCGTCGCCGAGCATCGAGGTCAGGCCGTCGGAGCAGAGGAGATAGAGATCGCCGGGCTTGACCTCGACCTCGCGCACGTCGACCAGCACGTCGCTCTCACCCCCCAGGGCGCGGGTGACGACGTTCTTCAAGGGGTGGGAGCGCGCCTGCTCCTTGGAGAGGAAGCCGGCCATGACCTGCTCGTGGACCCAGGTGTGGTCCTGGGTGAGCTGATCCAGCCGGCCGTCGCGCAGGCGATAGGCCCGGCTGTCGCCGACGTGCGCGATGGCCGCGGTGGGCCCTTCGAGGAGGAAGCCGACTACGGTGGTGCCCATGCCGGAGAGCGACCCGTCCTGGCGGATGGCCCCCAGCACCTTGTCGTGCGCCAGGCGAACCGCCATCTTGAGCAGGTTGGAATGGCGAGCGAGCCGGGAGTCGGCGGCGAACGGCCAGGTAGTGTCACGGTCGTTGGTCTTCTCGATGAACTCACGGATGGCGTCGACCGCCAGCTCGGCCGCCACCTCGCCGTGGCTGTGGCCGCCCATGCCGTCGGCGACGACGTAGAGGCGGTTCTTGGGGTCGACCTCGAAGTAGTCCTCGTTGTGAGCCCGGGTCAGACCGACGTCGGAGAGGCCGCAGGCCTTGATCTGGAGCATCAACCGGCCTTCCCGAAGAAACCCCGCCGGGAGCTCTTGGTGAGGTCGGCGAGCGCCTGCCGGGTCTCGGCGTCGTCGCCGCCCCACTCGAGGGCGGCCCGATAGTGGCGCTCGGCGCTCTCGGTCGCACCGGCGAGGACCGAGACGCGGCCGGCGAGCTTGCGGTACGAGGGGTTCATCGGCTCGAGCTCGCAGGCCCGCTCGACGGCCAAGACGGCGCGCTCGATCCAGCTCGGCTGCTGGCTGCAGGCGAGCGCCAGGTGGTGCCAGGCCTGGGCGCTGCCGGGGTCCGCCTTGGTGGCGCGGTCGAAGTTGTCGGCGGCTTCGAAGTAGTTCTTCTCTTTGTAGGCGCGGATGCCCCGCTGCAGGTAGACGCGGACGAGCTGGCGCGGGTCGGAGATCTCCTGCGGGCGCGCCAGCTCGAGATCGTGAGACCGCCGCCGTTCGGGGTCCGACAACACGTTGAAGGCCTGGGTGATGTCCTGGAAGTCCTTCTCCGCCCGCGCCTTCTCCTCGCCGCGGAAGCGGTCGGGGTGGCGCTCACGGGCGAGCTCGCGGAAGCGCTGCCGGAGCTGATCCTCGCTCGCGGTCCGCGGAACTCCGAGGATAGCGTAGAAGTCCTTGGCCATGCCTTGTCGTCCTACTGTCGCTTGATTCTATACAAACGCAAGGCGGTCGAACGCACGGCATCGGGGATGTTGCGGTCGCGGGAGACCTCCCGCAGGTCGCGGACGCCGAGCCTGGACACCAGGCGGAGGGCGATCGGGATGGGGGTCCGCGGGTTCTGGACGAGCGAGCGCTGGATCCCCGGCCGCGATGCCCACTCGCGGTGCCGGGAGATCTCCACCAGCACGTCCTCGCACACCGTCCGGTTGCGGGCGATGTGCTCGACCTCCTGCTCGGAGAAGTTGTTGTGGATGAGGACCGAGACCGCCACGCGGGCGTTGGGGTCGCGCAACAGGATGGTGCGCAGCAGCCGCGAGGCACCGCGCGAGAGGCGGATGCGGGCCGGCACCGGTAGCAGACGGATCTGGCCCTCGGAGAGGCCGGTCTGCTCGTCGACCTCTCCCACCACCGGCGCAACCCGGACGCCGTCGACCGCCAAGGCGAACTCCGCGTCGTCGAGGTCCTCTTCGGGTGCCGGCCGCGGCGTCCCCGGATGCCCCTGCGGCAGGAGGTGCTCGCGGTATTCGAGGACCCGCCGCTGGGTGTAGAGGGAGACTTCCGGGTTCTGCTCCAGGGCGTCGAGGATCGACGGCTCGTCAAGGATGGCGTCCTGCCGCAGGATGAGGATCTCCTGCAGGTCCGCCGGCAGCCGCCGCGCCAGGTCGACGAGCAGCCGCCGCGGCACGTCCCGGCGGCGCAGGATGGTCTCGATCACCAGCGGATGGGTGGCCTGGGCGGCGAAGTAGGCCAGCACCTCGTCGCTCGCCTGGGCGGCGAGGTAGGGGGCGGCGACCCGGATGTCCACCGACCGCAGCGTTTCCGCGGCGCGGACGGCCACCTCGCCGTCGCCGCTCCGGGTGAGGGTGACCTGGAGAGGGATGAGCTGCTCGGGAGGAAGAGGGAGCAGGCCCTCCGCCGCCAGGAGCTGGAGCTGGCGATTGCCGGACCGGACCTGCTCGACCAGAGAGGCCTGGCTGTCGGCCACCGTCAATGGGCCTCTTTCTTCTCTCTCAGCGCCCGCACGGTATCGAGGTCGATCTGCAGATCGCGCACCACCCGGCCGTGGCCGGCGGGCACGGGGAAGGGCAAACCGTTGACCTGGATCTCCACCCCCGGCGCGTTGCCCAGGTTGAGGACGACTTTCTCCCGCGCCGAGATCGGCAGCGACTCGCCCGGTACCCGCTGCTCGGAGATGCGCTTGCTGCCGTCGATGATCACATCCACCCAGCAGTCCTGGGTGAAGTCCAGGGTCACTTCGAGGGGAGCGGCCGAGGCTGCGGCAGTGCCGGCGACGGGCTGTGGCTTCGCGGCGGTCGGAGCCGGCGCCTCCGGCCTCGCGGGAGTGACTCCAGGCGCGCCAGGCACGGCCGGCGGACTGGCGGCGAAGGAGTCGTTGGACGCGGGGAAGGCCGCGCGCCGGCCCGCCGCCCCCTTGCGGTGGCGCTCGAGGTAGAAGCCCAGGAAGGTGGCCAGGGCGAGGAGCAGGAGGACGCCCAGGGCGAGCCAGAGGCGGAGGCTCTCGCGGCCCGGCTTCCCGTGCCGCCCGGGCGCGGAGGGCGCCTCCTCACCTTCCGCCGCGCCGTTGGCCTGCTGCACTGCCAGGAAGTGATTCACCACCTCATCCGGGGAAAGGCCGACGTAGCGCGCATACTCGCGGAGAAAACCCTTTGCAAAGACCGGAGCGGGGAGGAGGTCGAAGCGGTCCTCCTCCATCGCCTCCAGGTAGCGCAGGCTGATCTTGGTGCGGTCCGCGACGGACCGCAGGCTGATCTCCCTGAGCTCGCGCTGGCGCCGCAGCCAGGTGCCGAACGAGCCGGTCTCCGCGTCGCCGCCTTTCGCCCAGGGAGGTTGCCGTCCCGCGGACCGCTTGCCGGCGCCTCCGTCCATGGCCACGCTCCCCTCCGCAGGTTCGATCTCCCGGTCTTCCGGGTCCCGTCCGCGCAGCGGGATGCGATTTCTATTCGGTACTTTTTCCGGCACGCAAAGCTACTTTACGCGGCCTCTCTCTCTCGGTCAAATAACGTCACTGGAAGGCGCCGCCAGCCGGCCCCCGGGAGCGCGCCATCCACCGTTTTCAAATCTGTTATCTTCTCCTCCGCCATGAGCATCTCCCGCGTCACCCAGAGCCACCTTGCGAAGGGGGATTTCGACGCCGTCGAGGGAGAGTGGCTGGGGCGGCTGGAGGAGGAGCCCACCGATCTCGACTACTTCGTGGGCGTCGCCCGGGCGCTCGCCGGAACGGCGGAGGAGGAGCGCGCCCGCTTCCTGCTGGGGATGCTCGACGACCAGCTCAAGGAGCAGGGGCTGTGGGCCGTGCGGCTGAAGCTCCTCGAACGCGCCGGAAGCCTGCTGCTGGCGCCCGAGGACCTCCATCCGTCCATCCTCGAGACCCTCGACCGGCGCCACTCCGGCCGCCCGACCTACAAGGGGCTGCGGGAGACGGTGGGCCTCCTGCGGGCGACCCACGACATCCCCAAGACCTGGGAGAAAGTGGAGCGGCTGGAAAACCTCCTCGCCTTCGACGTCGGCGCCGTCGTCTTCATGCAGGGGCGCGGGGCCGGGCGAGTGGTCGAGGCGAACCTGGGGCTCGAGAGCTTCAAGGTCGATTTCGAGCGTTTCCCCGGCCTCATGGTGGGATTCAAGGCGGCTCCCAAGCTCCTCGTGCCACTGCCCAAGACCCACGTCCTCTACCGCAAGCTCGAAGAGGGGCCGGCCCTCGCCGCCCTCCCCCCGCCGGAGCTCCTGCGGATCACCCTCGTCAGCTATGACCACCCGCTGACCGCCGCGGAAATCCGCGAGGCCCTGGCCGGGATCGTCGGCGAGAAGGAATGGACCGCCTGGTGGGCGGCGGCGCGCAAGCACCCTCAAGTAGTGGCCGGGAGCTCTGGCCGCCAGAGCTACAGCTGGGCGGAGACCAGCGGCGACGCTCTCGACTCGGTGTGGAAGGCCTTCGCCAAGGCGGAGCCGCGAAAGAAGATCGACCTCCTGAGGCGCGACGCGGCGCGCGACCCGAACCTGCGCCGGCGCATGGCGGAAGAGCTGACGGAAATCGGCAAGCAGGCCGCGGCGAAGGAGCCCGGCCTCGCTTTCGAGATCTGGTTCGCCCTGGAGCGCAGCGGCGGCGCTTCCGCGGAGCTCACCTGGGAGCCCCAGCGGATGCTCTCCGAGGTCAGCGACCCCGTCCGCCTGCTGTCCGGCGTCGAGGACCGGCTGCTGCGCGAGCGCGCCTACACCATGCTGCGTGAGTACCGCCCTGACTGGCCCGCCATCTACCTCAGCATGCTCGCCCGGGAGGAGGATCCCCGCGCCCTGGAGGTGCTGGCGGACGGCCTCGCCGCGGGCCCCGGGAGCGCGCCCCGCGACCTCGAACGCTTCCTCGACGGCCTGCTCACGCAGCCGCACCGCAACCCCGCGGCGTTCGTCTGGCTCGCCGAGCGGGCGGCCCTCGACGAGGCCCTTCGCGCCCGCAGCCCGCTGCGCTTCGTGCAGCAGATCCTGGGCAGCCTGACGCGGGACGAGTTCGCCCCCTACCGGGTGCGCCTGGCGGCGCTCGCCGAGTCGGGGGGAACGGTGCCGCGCCTCCTCGCCCATCTGGCGCCGGAGCAGGCCGCCCAGGCAGAGGAGGCCGTCCACCGGGCGGCGGGCCTCGAGCCCTACCGGCGCGAGCAGTTGATGAACGCCCTGGAGCTCCGCTTCAGCGGGCTGCGCAAGGAGAGCACGCCGTCGCTCTACGCCCTGCACGCGTCGATCGAGGTCAAGCGCGCCGAGCTCAAGCAGATCCTGGCGGTCGACATCCCGGCCAACCGCAAGG
>DATNKQ010000427.1:0-4502 GCA_035603315.1 Thermoanaerobaculia bacterium | reverse complement strand
ACCGCGGCAACCGCTGGCACCGCGGCGACGGTGGGTGTTGCTGGAACGGCGGCGACGCTCGGCGCGACCGGCGCCACGGCCGCGACGGGAGCGACGGACGAAACCGGTTCGACCGTCGCGATTGGAGCAACCGGCGCGACCGGCACGACTGGAGCCACCGGAGTGAACGCGGCGAGCGGCACCACCATGGCGGCGGCGGCGAGCCAGGCCGGGACGGCGAGGCGGCGCGGAACGCCGCGGCGGTCGCGCCGGGAATCGAGCACCGCCAGCAGTCGGCCGGCGAGCTGCGACGGCCGCGCCATGGCGACCGCCGCGAGCGGCGCGATGCGCGCCGACCGGAGCGAGCGAGCGATGTCCAGGAGGTCGCCGGCGTAGTCCGCGGCGCTGGCGCCGGCGGCGAGCACCCGGTCGTCGCAAGCCTGCTCGCCCTCGATCCGGAGCCGCCGCGCCGCCGCCCACACCAGCGGGTTCCACCAGTGGAGGGCGCAGACCGCCTCGCAGGCGAGCTGCGTCGCCCAATCCCGCCGCGCCACGTGGGCGAGCTCATGGAGCAGCACCGACCGGCGCCGCGCCGCCGGCCAGGCGTCGCAGCCGGCCGGCAGCAGGACCGCCGGCCGCCAGAATCCCCAGGTCATCGGCATCGCCTGCTCGCCGCCGCGGAAGAGGGCCACGGGCCGGACGATCGCGAGGTCGGCGCACAGGCGGTCGGCGAGCTCGCGCGAGGGGCCCGCCGTCAGCGTTTGCGAGCCGCGGCGCTGCCGCCGCACGCGCGCCATGCCGGCGGCAAGGGAGGAGAGGGTGGCGAGGGCGCCGAGGGACCAGAAGAGCATCAGGATGGCGGGCCAGGAAAGCGGCACCCTGAGGGAAATCTGCGGACTGACGGTGACCTTGGAGGGAAGGACAAGGCTGTGGTCCTCCCCCACCCGGGCGGAGGCAAGCCCCGCCCCTACATTTTGAACAGACGGGTGGGTCGCATCCTCGATGTGCAGGGTTGAAACCTCGGCGGTCTGGGCAGCCGGGCTCGCGGCTGCCCTCTGCGGCAGCAACGGCACCCGCCAGGCGGGGAGCAGCAGGCTCAGCGCCGGCAGCGCCAGGAGGCCGGCGAAGGCCAGCTGCCAGGCGAGATGCCGGGCGGCGGCGGAAGCCTGCCGCAGGATGAAGGCGATGGCAAAGGCGGCCAGGCAGAGAGCAGTCCCCTTGAGCGAGGCATCGAGGAGGACGTAGAGCGAGTCGAGCATCACTTCTCCCCTTTCTTGGCTTCCGAGATGAGGGCCGAGAGGCGGTCCAGCTCCTCGTCGCCGAGGTCGCCGGCCCCCAGGAGCGCGGTCACCGCCTTCTCCGTCGAGCCGTCGAAGAAGGTGCGCACCAACCGCTGCAAGGCAGACTCGCGCGCCCGGGAGTGCGGCACGGTGGCGGCGTAGAGGTAGCGCGGGCCGTCCTGCCGGTGCTTGAGATAACCCTTGACCTCGAGCTTCCCGAGCATCGCCCGCACCGCCGAGTAACCGGGCGGGTCGGGCAGCTCCGCCATCACCTCGGCGACGGTGGCGCTCCCCAGCCGGTAGATCGCCTCCATGATCTGGCGCTCCCGGCGGGAGAGGTCGAGGTGGGCTCTGGCTTTCATCGCGGTCGGACTCTCCGTGCTATCCCAGTAGCAGAATGCTACGAAAATAGCAGCGATTGGAGCGACCTGTCAAGGGGATGCCGTCAGCCGGCCCCACGGAGGGACGATCTACTGGGGAGCTTCCACTTGCCGTCCGAGGACTTCGCCGAAATGATTGGTACCGCTGCGGGGCGGCCTGAGGGGGCCCCCCTCCTCACGAAGGGGGGCCGGGGCAAACTCAGTGCGGGAACGTCGTCTGCGGCTCGGCGTCGACCTGGGCGCAGGTCTTGCCGAGGAGCTGGCAGAGGTCGACGCGCCGGCGGTCGAGGTCGTTGAAGGTGTGGGTGATGCCGCAGATGTCCTTGAAGGTCTCGCCGGTCAGGAACTTCGACAGCGGCGCGGGGGTTCCGGGCTGGCGGAGGCTGACGTGGGTGAAGGGGATCGCGGTCTCGCCGTTGTGGCAGCCGCTGCAGGTGCCCAGGGACATCACGGCGCGGGCGCTCTTGTTGGTGATCTTGGAGCAGGCGGGGGCGGGGCCGTCCCAGGGGACGCCGCGGAACTCCTGGGCGGATCCGCCCAGGAAGGAGGCGCCGCCGAAGGAGAGCGGGACGGTGTAGTTGTTGGCCAGGATCGCCGTGGTGTTGGTGTTGATGAAGTCGGCGATGACCTGCTTGTGGTTCAAGCTGTTGCGCGGCGTCAGCGCCACGGTCGTCTCGAGGAGCGGCCGCGGGCTGCCGCCCGCCGTGCTCAGGTGGAACTCCCGCTGCTCCCAGACGCTGTCCGAGAAGAAGATCTCGTTGGTGCGCACCTGGTTGACGGCGCTGCCGTTGGGTTTGCCCGGCGAGGCGTTGATGGCGGTGAAGCGGTCGGTGATGGTCTGCAGCGCGGCGCTGAAGTTGGGACCGAAGGAGATGCTGCCCAGCGAGTGATAGATCTGCGCCCAGTTGAGGACGTCGGCGCAGGAGAGGGCGTCCAGGCCGTACTCCAGGATGACGTTGAACGGGGTCACCTGCCCATTGGCGTCGAGCAGGTTGAAGACGAAGCGCCCCTCGCCCGCCGTCTCGACGCCGCCGTGGGCCGCGTTCTGCCGCATGTCGAGGCGGGCGACGATCGCCGTCAGGCGGAAGGGCGCCTTGGTCATGTCGAGGGTCGCGCCGCCGCTCGCCGCCAGCCAGGGATTGACGATGTCGCTCATGGTGAACGGCCGCGCCAGCACGGTGTCGCCGTTGATCGTCTGGTCGGTCATCCACTGGTTGAGCCACTGGGTGACGAGGTTCGAGAGGGTCGTGCGGTCGGTGGTGCCGAAGACCCCCTGGATCACCCCGCCGAAGGTCCAGGCGCCGCGGATCGCCGGGGCGACGGGCGGCGGGCACGAGCCGGTCCAAGTGGTGCGGTAGCAGTCGTCGACGACCGACACGTCGGTGATGAACAGCTCGCGGACGGGGTCGACGGTGCAGCCCGTCGCCTTGGGGAGGAAGGTGACGTCGCGGCTGGTGCGCGCCAGGAACTGCCGCTCCGCCGGCGCCGGCGCCTCGCTGTCCGTCCGGGGAGCGCCGCCGAAGGCCAGCAGCGAGCCGGCGCCGAGGATCATGATGGCAGTGGCGGATGCGGACCGGATGCTATTGCCGGATGGTCTCATGTCTCCCTCCTTTCGGGTCCGCGAAAGCGCGCGAACCCTACCAAACGAGGTGCGGCCGACTCGGCGATCCGGGATTTCTGCGAAGGCTTGGGCGCGCCGTCAGTCCTCGAGCGCGCTGGGCGACCAGGATTCCGCGCCGCGGGGCAATGCGGCCTGCGGCGGCGGCTCCTGCCGCCGGGCCATCTCGGGATCGAAGAGGGGGACGGCGGGGCGGTGGGCCGGCTCGGCCGCGGGGGCGCCGAAGTTCACGATCTGGTCCCAATCGCGGTTCAGGTCGTCGCCGAAGATGACCAGGAGGTCGCCGGCGCGGGCGGTCTCCAGGCCGCGGCGCACCGATTCCTCTTCCCGGTAGACCTCGGGGGCGATGCGGTCGGCGGGGAAGCCGGCGCTGAGGAGTCCCTGGCGCAGCAGCTCGCCGACCTCGCCGGGCGGACGGCCGCGGCGGTTGTCGTCCTCGCGCAGGAGGATGAGGTCGAAAGCGGCGGCGGAGGCGCGGCCGAGCTCGCGGATGTCGTCGTCCCGGCGGTCGCCGGGGGCGGAGACGATGCCGATGCGCCGGCCGGCGACGGTGAGCTCGCGGATCATCCGCGCCATCGCCTCCATGCCGTGGGCGTTGTGGGCGTAGTCCAGGAGGACGCGGAAGGGGTGCTCGTTGTAGAAGTTCATCCGCCCCGGGGTCTGGAAGAAGTCGGTGGTGAAGGTGCGCAGCCCCTGGCGGATGTTCTCCAGGCTCACCCCCAGCCCCTGGGCGATGGCGGCCGCGAACATGGCGTTCTGGATGTTGTGGAGCGCATGCCCCTCGACGGTCGCCGGGATCTGGCGGGCCAGGAGGAGCGGGATGTGGTCCTCCCCTTCGTAGAGCACCAGCAGGCGGCCGTTCAGGCTCTCCTCCAGGACCAGCGCCCGGCCGCGCTCGCGGATATGGCTGCGGACAAGCTCGTTGCCGCGGTCGAGGGTGACGTAGCACGGCTCGCCGGGGCTGTGCCGGGCCATCGCCGCCACCCGCGGGTCGTCGGCGTTCAGGACGACGACGTCGCGCGCCACCTCGGCGATCACCCGCTTCACCCGCGCCAGGTCGTCGAGGTCCTCGACGCCCCCCATCCCCAGGTGATCGGCGGCCACGTTCAGCACCGCGCCGACGTTGCAGCGCCGCCAGCCGAGCCCCGAGCGCACGATGCCGCCGCGGGCGGTCTCCAGCACTGCCGCGTCGACGGTGGGGTCGCGCAGCACGAGATGGCTGGCCCAGGGACCGGTCATGTCGCC
>DATNKQ010000397.1:0-8699 GCA_035603315.1 Thermoanaerobaculia bacterium | reverse complement strand
CGTCCTGGAGCAGGACGTCGCCCGCCTGGAGCAGATGAACGAGATGCTGGCCAAGTTGGCGCCGGAGGAGCGCGAGCACACCGGCTTGAAACCGGTCGACATCGTCCTCCTCCGCCCCAGCGAGAACCTGGGCAAGCTCGCCGCCGCCTACGAGCCGCGGCTCCCCAAAGCCTTCCGCTACCTGACCCGCAGCCTGGGCACCCGCGAGACCCACGGCTCCGACTTCCTCTCCTACCTCATGTTCCAGCCCGACTACCTGGAGCGCCTGATGGAGATCGGCGAGCGCGACGCCGAGGCGAGGCTGCCGGAGATCCGCCAGCTCGTGGCGGGAGCGGACCGCGTGGAGGTTGCCTGACGCCAAACGGAAAATAGTGAGGTAGCGGGGTAGTGGAGAGGGAGCGTTCGGTCACTCCCCGGAGGTCAGCGCTTCCAGCCGCCGGCGCACCTCGCCGAAGAAGATCTGCAGCTGGTTGAGGTCGATGGCCTGGATGCCGCGCAGCGGGGCCATGGCGTTGGGCTCGACGTTGTTGAGGACCGGGGTGACCCGCTTGTGCTGCCCGCAGACGGCGCCGATCTCGAAGGCGACCCACTGCGAGCCCATCGCCGCCTGGGAGATGAGGACGACCGCCTCGTGGCAGGCGTCGATCCCCGCCAGGATGCGCTCGAGGATGGGGTCGCCGCCCTCGACGTCGCGGGCGTCGAGCCAGACCTCGATCCCCATGGCACGGAGCTTGGCGGCGATGGTCGAGGCGATGAAGGCGTCGCGGCGCGAGTAGCTGATGAAGACGGTGTAGCGCGACTTCTTGCCCTTGGATGCGGCCATGGAGCGCCTCGATCCCCGACGGCACCGTCCCCGGCGCTACGCCACCGTCACGTCAGGACACAGATAGACGTCCTGGATGGCCCTGAAGAGGGCGACCCCTTCCTTCATCGGACGCTGGAAGGTCTTGCGGCCGGAGATCAGGCCGCTGCCGCCGGCGCGCTTGTTGATCACCGCCGTGCGCACCACCTGGGCGAGGTCGTCCTGGCCCTGGGAGTCGCCGCCCGAGTTGATGAGGCCGGCGCGGCCCAGGTAGCAGTTCGCCACCTGCCAGCGCACCCAATCGATGGGATGGTCGGCCACCAGCTCGCCGTAGATCTTCGGGCTGGTCTTGCCGAAGCCGATCGCCGGATAGCCGCCGTTCCGGTTGGCCTGCTTCTGCTTGATGATGTCGGCCTGGATCGTCACCCCCAGATGGTTCGCCTGCCCCGTCAAGTCGGCCGACTCGTGGTAGTCGACGCCGCCCTTCTTGAAGGCGTCGTTGCGCAGGTAGGCCCAGAGGATGGTCGCCATGCCGAGCTCGTGGGCGTGGTAGAAGGCCTCGGCGATCTCGACGATCTCGCGGTCGGAGTCCGCGCTGCCGAAGTAGATGGTGGCGCCGACCGCCGCGGCCCCTATCTCCCAGGCCTGCTCGACGTTGCCGAAGAGGATCTGCTCGAACTTGGTGGGATAGGTCAGCAGCTCGTTGTGGTTGAGCTTGGCGATGAAGGGGATCTTGTGGGCGTAGCGGCGGGCGACGCTGCCCAGCACCCCCACCGTCGAGGCTACCGCGTTGCAGTCCGCCTCGATGGCGAGGCGGATGATGTTCTCGGGATCGAGGTAGATCGGGTTGGGGGCGAAAGAGGAAGCTGCCGAGTGCTCGACCCCCTGATCGACCGGCAGGATCGAGAGGTAGCCGGTGCCGCCGAGGCGGCCGTGGCCGTAGATGCGCTGCAGGTTGACGAGGACGGGCGGCCGGCGGTCGGAGGCCCCCCAGGCGCGGTCGACGTGGTCGGGGCCCGGCAGCAGGAGCTGGTCGCGGGTGATGCCCTTGCACTGGAAGGAAAGGAAGTCTTCCGCCTCCTTGCCCAGGAGCTCCACGATCCCGTCGATGCTGCCGCTCTTCGCCGCCTTTTCCATCGTCGCCATCTCATCCCTCCTCCGGGCTCGAGCCCGGCTCATCCTATCGTGGTAGAACGGCGGCCGTGAACACCCCGCGGCGCTTCCACACCGTGCGCGCGGCGCTCGACCGCCGACAGCCCGACCTCACCGTCCTCCTGGAGGACGTCCAGCTGCCGCGCAACCTGGCCGCCATCCTGCGGAGCTGCGACGCCGTCGGCGTCCACGAGGCGCACGCCGTCTGGCCGGGAGGGCGGCTCAAGCTCTCGCGGCCGGCCTCGGGGGGGACCCGCAAGTGGCTGCCGGTGCGCAAGCACCGGACGCTGGCGGACGCCTTCGCGCACCTCGAGGCGCGGGGCTTCCGGGTCCTCGCCGCCCACCCCGCGGCGGCGGCCGCCGACTTCCGAGAAATCGACTACACCCTGCCGACGGCGATCCTCCTGGGGACCGAGGAGACGGGGGTGAGCGAGGAGGCTGCCGAGCGCGCCGCCGGCCTCGTCGCCATCCCCATGGCGGGGATGGGCCGCTCGCTGAACGTCTCCGTCGCCGCCGCCCTCATCCTCTTCGAGGCCCAGCGGCAGCGCGCGAGGGCCGGCCTCTACGACCGCCCCCGCCTCGACCCTGAGACCTACGCCCGCACCCTCTTCGAGTGGGCCTACCCCACCCTCGCCGCCTTCTGCCGCCGAAAGAAAGTCCCCTATCCGCCGCTCGGCCCCGAAGGCGAGATCCAGGGCGAGATCCCGCGGTCGTGACAGCAGCGGGATGGGCGGGATCCGCTCCGGCCCCGCCCAGCTTTACTTGAAATACAATTCAGGGATACCGCTCGGACCCGATGACTTTCGCGGAGATCCTCGATGCCCAGACGTCTCGTCGTCCTCTTCCTGGTCTGCCTGCTCTCCGCCTGTGCCTCGGCCCCGGGGCCCGCTCCCCCTCCGCCCCCTGCTCTGGCTCCAATTGCCCTTCCGGCTCCCGCTCCGCCGCCGCGCTTGAACGAGCGGGCGAGCTCGACTTTCTGCAACCAGGCGACGAATGTCCGCCTCT
Organism: Thermoanaerobaculia bacterium; assembly: GCA_035603315.1. Classification (GTDB taxonomy): domain Bacteria; phylum Acidobacteriota; class Thermoanaerobaculia; order Multivoradales; family UBA5704; genus DATNKQ01. Next base: position 5,740 of record DATNKQ010000397.1, on the reverse strand, counting down.
TCTCGCGCCTCGGCCTGCCGCCGGACGAGGAACCGGTCGACGTCGCCGTGACCGCCGACTTCGTCTGGGTGCTCTTCCAGCCGGCGCGGCTGCTGCGCCTGCGGCGCACGGCGGGAGAGGTCGAGAGCGCGACCCTAACGGGCGCGGCGGGGGAGCTGTGGGTGGGCATGGACGTCGATCCGGCCGACGGCTCGCTGTGGATCGCCACCGACCGCCTCGCCTTCCACCGCGTGACGGGCGACCTTGAGCAGAGCACGATCCTCCTGCAGCGCAAGGTCCTCGGCAAGGGCGGTCTGGAGCGCGTCCTGATGGCGCGGGACGCGATCTACGCGGCCCCGTTCTGCGGCGACTACGGGGTCTGGCGGCTCGACCGCCAGGGCCACCTGCTCGGCACCTACTTCCCCACCGAGCGCCGGAAGGGCGAAATCCTCGACCCCGACACCATGAAGTGCTCGCACGTGCGGATCGAGCGGGAGGGGAAAGGTGCCATCCTCGCCCGGGACTCCCGCCAACAGGTCTACCGGGTCGACGGCCGCGGCATCTGGTCGCCGGCGGCGGGCACGCCCCTGGACGCCATGCCGAGCCCGAGCACGCGGCGGTCGCGGTTCCACCGCGGCGAGGCCGGCGAAATGTACGCCGCGGCGGGCTTCACCGAGGGCCTTTTCTCCTGGAAGGGTCGTACCGCTTACCTGGGCAGCGACCCGCCGAAGGCCATCGACCCCACAGGCGGTTTTTTCACGCGGATGCAGGAATCGGCACAGATGGTCTACACCCCGGGAGAGGACCGGCTCGCGAAGGGACTCGCGACCTGCCTCGGCGAACCGGTCCTGGACGTCGCCACCGACGCCGCCGGCTACGCGGTGATCACCCTCCACGCCGTCGGCTACGGCGACTTCGCGCACGCCCCGGACCTGCCATGATGGGCGGGGAGGCGCCCCCGGCCGGCATCCTCCGATCTGCTTTGCGCTAGGCTCCCGCCATGACTCCCGCGCCGGTCAAGCCCACCGTCCCCTTCGCCGCCCTCGAAGCCCTCGACATCCGCGTCGGCACGATCGAGAAGGTCGAGGACGTGCCGGGCTCGAAGAAGCTCTTGCGCCTCACCGTCAGCTTCGGCGATCACCGGCGGACGATCCTCTCGGGCATGAAGGGGGAGCGCGCGGACCCGCAGGAGATCGTCGGCCGCCAGACCCTCTTCGTCGTCAACCTGGAGCCGCGGAAGATGGCCGGCGAGGTGTCGGAGGGGATGCTCTTCGATCTCGGCTCCGCGGACGGCATCCTCCCCGCCCTCGCAAGCCCCGAGCGCCCAGTGCCGGACGGGACACGGGCCGGGTAGGAGCGCCGAAGCCCGCCTAGCGGCCTTCCCACACCGCGCGGGAGATCGCCGCGATCACCCCATTGGCGACCTTGTCGTCGGCAAAGCCGGTGGTGAGGACTACCAGGACGTAGGGGCTCTTGCCCGGCGGGTAGACGATGGCGGCGTCGTGGTGGACTCCCGTGATGTCGCCGGTCTTGTGGGCGACGGGGGTGCCGGGCGGTAGGCCGGCGGGGATCTTCTCGTTGAACTCCTGCGCCTTCAGGATCTCGACCATGCGCTCGTTCGACGCCTTGGAGGCGGACTGCCCGGAGGCGATCGCCTTCATCACCAGCATGAGGTCGTAGGCGGTGACGATGTTGTTGAAGCCGGCGTCGAAGGCCTTCTGGTCCTCCACCCCGCGCAGCACCTGGATCTCGTTGGCGTCGAGCAGGCGCATCTCGTCCGTCACCCGCGAGGCGCCGATGAGGTCGATGAGGAGATTGGTCGCCAGGTTCGAGCTCTTGTCGATCATCCGCCGGATCAGCTCGTCGAGTGTGCGGGTGGAGCCCACCGCCTGGTAGAGCTCGGGGTCGCCATCCTGCTTGGGATCGAGGGTGTAGGGCGAGCCGTCGACGATGCTCTTGAACTCGTTCCTGACCGGGATGGCGCGGTCGAGCGCCAGCTCGCGGCGGTCGACCGCCTGGAACAGCGCCAGCATCACCGGCACCTTCATCGTGCTCGCCGCGTGGGCGCGCACCCGTTCGTTGCGGAGGAAAGTCTCCCCCGTCCCGAGGTCGACATAGGCGACCGCCACCGTCGCCTTGGAGCGGCCGCCGCCGAGGCTGTGCCAGAGGGCGTCGTCCACGCGCTTGGCGAGCGCGGAGCGCGGCGGCGCGCCGGCGCAGGCGGAGGAGGAGAGGGCGAGGGCGCAACCGGCCGCAAGAGCCAGGAAGGTTCGCATAGGCGGGGATTCTAGCCCGCCACGCCAAGCTCCATCCCAACAGGGTTTGCTACGTAACCGCAGGAAGTGGCTTCGCTGCGCGCTCCGGCCCGCTCGACGCACTAAGCATTCCAGGAGGTAGCCAATCTTGCGCATTCCCGCCCGGCCGCTGGCGGCGGTCCTCGCGGCAGCTCTGGCTGCCGGGCCTTTGGCTGCCGGCCAGGCCGGCAAGCCCGCCAAGCCAACTAAGCCGCTGCCGCCCCGCAACCAGTTCACGGTGCGGCTCGCGACCTCGCCGATCAAGGTCGACGCCGTGCTCGACGAGCCGGCGTGGGCGAATGCCACGGTCGTCCCCATCACCCACGAGTGGTTCCCCAGCGACAACGTAACGCCGCCGGTCAAGACGGAGTGCCTGGTCACCTTCGACAACGACAACCTCTACGTCGCCTTCCGCGCCCACGACCCCCGGCCGGCGCAGATCCGCGCCCACCTCCTGGACCGCGACACCGCCCTCCTGGACGACACCGTCGGCTTCTACATCGACACCTTCAACGACCGCCGGCGCGCCTTCGAGTTCCGCGTCAACCCCCTGGGCGTACAGATGGACGCCCAGCTCTCGGACGTCGACAACACCGAGGACTGGTCGTGGAACGCCATCTGGGACTCGGCGGGGCGGATCACCGCCGACGGCTTCGTCGTCGAGCTCGCGCTGCCCTTGAAGCAGCTCCGCTTCCCGCACGGCGCCGGGGTGCAGACCTGGGGCTTCCTCGCCTCCCGCGAGTACCCGCGCCTGGTCGACCACCAGCTCAAGTCGACCTACAACGACCGCAGCCGCAACTGCCGGGTCTGCCAGTTCGACCGCATGACCGGCTTCCAGCAGCTCGACGCCGGGCACAACCTCGAGGTCGTGCCGACCTTAGTCGCCAAGCGCAACGACGCGCGGGCGGCGCTCACGGCGCCGCTCCAGAGAGGCAACGAGAAGACCGACCCGGGCCTCTGGGTGCGCTGGGGGGTCACTCCCAGCCTGACGCTCAACGCGACCCTCCATCCCGACTTCTCGCAGGTGGAGGCCGACGTCGCGCAGCTGAACGTCAACGAGGCCTTCGCCCTCCTCTTCCCCGAGAAGCGCCCCTTCTTCCTCGAGGGGGCCGACTACTTCGGCACCCCGTTCCCTGCCGTCTTCACCCGCACCGTCGCCGACCCCACCGGAGGCGCCAAGCTGACGGGAAAAGAGGGAGAGAACGCCTTCGGCGCCTACGTCGCCGAGGACCGCCTCAACAACCTCGTCTTCCCCTCCAACGACAGCTCCAGCCTGCAGTCCGTGCCCGAGGAGATAAAAAGCGGCGTCCTGCGCTACCGCCGGGACGTCGGCCAGACCTCGACCCTGGGGCTGCTGGTCACCGACCGCGAGGGGGACAGCTACTACAACCGCGTCGCCGGCTTCGACGGCAGCCTGCGCATCGCCGACTCCAACACCCTGCGCTTCCAGCTCCTGAACAGCCAGACCGACTACCCCGCCGCCGTGGCGGCGGCCCACAAGCAGAGCCTCGACCCCTTCGGCGGCAACGCCTACCGCGTGGACTACGTCCACGCCAACCGCGACTGGCGGGTGACGGCCAACTATCTATGGCTCGACCCCGGCTTCCGCGCCGACAGCGGCTTCATCCCGCGGGTGGACTACAACGGCAGTCTGGTGTCGGTCCAGCGGACGGTGTGGGGACAGCCGGACGGGCCGTTCAGCCGGCTGCGCTTCTTCGTCGCCGGGCGGGAGTACTGGGACCATCGCGGCGAGCTGACCGACCGCGGCGCCGACATCGTCCTCATCTACGAGGGGCCGCACCAGAGCACCGTCCACCTCGGCTTCCGCCCCAACCCCGTCGAGACCTTCCACGGCGTCCACTACAACGACTTCCGCCAGGACCTGACCCTCGGCCTGGTGCCGGTCGGCGACCTGACGCTGGGTCTCTACGTGCGGCGCGGCACCATCATCGACTTCGTCAACGCCAGGAAGTCGCGGTTCCTCCTGCTGCGGCCCACCGCCGACTTCAAGATCGGGCGCCACATCTCCGGCACCTTCCAGCACGACTGGCAGTCCTCGCAGGTCAGCGGCCGCGAGTTCCTCCGCGCCAACCTGAGCCAGACGACGCTGCGCTACAACCTCACCCTCCGCGCCTTCTTCCGCGCCATCGTGCAATACCGCGAGGTGCACCGCGTCCTCGCCCTCTACACCAACCAGACGCTGCCGGAGCGGGAGAAGACGCTCTTCACCCAGCTCCTCTTCTCCTACAAGCTCAACCCCCACACCGTCCTCCAGGTCGGCTGGTCCGACGGCGCCGCGGCCACCGAAACGATCGACCTCGCCGAGCAGAGCCGCGCCTTCTTCTTGAAGGTCGGCTACGCCTGGCTGCCGTAGGGGGGCGGGCGGGGGTCAGACCCCGCAATCCCAGAGTCCGCCGCTGCAGATGCACAGGCCTGGCCCGCCGTCATTGCCATCGACGCAGCTCAGCTGCCGTCCGTCGGGAGAGCAGGCTCCGCCCTGGACGTTCTGGCAGATGGGGCCATGGGCATAGGCCGGGGTGACGTCCAACAGGGGGGAGGAGGCTAGTCCGATCACTGCGGCGAGGAAAACGAGACGAGAGGCTTTCTTCTTCATTATGATCTCCCTTCTTTAAATATAACAGCTTTAGCGATCAATCGCAATAGCTCGGAGACAGGAGGATCGCCGAGCCCACCGGGTCAGGCGACCAGGGCGGGCGAAAAAGCCGAGACGGGCCGGAGCCAAGGATTTTGATATCCTCGTGTCTCCATAGCGCCCCGTACGGCCCTCGGGGATAGAAGTCCGGAATTCCAAGATCCAGGAACCGATCATGGCCACTCTGACTCTGGAGCTCCCTGAAGAGGTCTTCTCGGCCCTGCGCCGGTCACCCGAAGAGTTCGGCCGCGAGCTTCGCCTTGCGGCGGCGGTCCACTGGTACCAGCGCGGCCAGGTCTCGCAGGAAAAGGCCGCACAGGTGGCGGGGCTGGACCGCACCGACTTCCTGATGGCCCTGGCCCGAGAGGGCGTGGATGCCTTCGTCGTGGACTTCGACGACCTGCAGCGCGAGTTGGAGCGTGGCTGATCGCCACGCGGTCAACGCTTCACCGCTGATCTTCCTGACTCGAGCAGGTCTCCTGGACCTCCTACAACAGGTGGGCTCCGAGATCGTGGTTCCGGCTGCGGTGGCAACCGAGATCCAGCGTCGAGGCCCCGGCGATCCAACGGCTCAGGCAATAGCCTCCGTTGACTGGCTACACGTCATCGATGTGCCGGAGGTACCTTCGGGGATCCAGGCTTGGGACCTTGGGCCTGGCGAGTCTGCCGTGCTTTCCTGGTGCTCAATGAGGCCTGGCGCGGAGGCCATCGTTGACGACTTGGCGGCTCGCCGTTGCGCACTCGCTCTCGGTATCCCGGTACGAGGTACGCTGGGGTTAGTTCTCCTGGGTAAGAAGCGTGGCCGGCTCGCCGC
>DATNKQ010000380.1:0-5432 GCA_035603315.1 Thermoanaerobaculia bacterium | reverse complement strand
CTGACCAGCGTCCAGCTGGCTCTAGCCGGCGGCGAGCCGCCGCAGGCGCACGCCGCCCAGCTCGCTCACCTCTCCCCCGCCCGGCGCTCCCGGCGGGAGCTCGACTGCGATCTCGACGAGGCCTTCCCCGCTGCCGGCGTCGGCCCTCTCGAAGCGAACCTCGCCCCCGTCCAGGGCCAGGACCGGCTGGCCGTTGCCGCCGTGCGGCACACCCAGCACCTGCGCCCAGCGGGAGGCGACGGCCTGGGGATCCTCGACGGCGACGGTGATCCCCGCCAGGCGCCCCGGAGCGCCGGTCCCGGCTCGCCCCGTCCATTGCGGGCCGCCCCAGCGCCACGTGCCGTAGGGCTCCGAGCGGTCGAGGGAGACGATCGCGCCATCCATGTCCGCCGGGTGCAGGTGGGTGCCGGAGATGTCCGGCAGATCTATCTGCCAGACGACGCGGATGTCCAGGGCGTCCGCGCGTTCCCTGGCGCCCTGGAGGTCCTCGATGTCGAACAGCACCATGTAGCCGCCGTCGCCGTGGCGGCTCAGATAGCGCCCGGCGGCGGTGTCGGGGCGCGTCGGGGAGACGATCTCGAGGAAGCAGTCGCCGAGCGCGAACACGACGTTCTGCAGTCCGAACTGGCCGACGCCAGGGTCGCGGAAGGGCTCCTCGAGCGCAAGTGTCGAGCGCAGGGCGCCGGCCACCGGGTCGAGCTCCGCGGCGACCAGCACCGCCTGCCTCAGCCTGACCCTCGATCCACCCGTGTCCACGCCGGCAAGGATAATCCGTCGATCGAGGACCCAGCCGTACCGCAGCCGCCACATTCCTCGCCCGAGCCGGCCTCCCCGGGGTTGGTGGGACGCGCCGCCGCGTGGGTGATGCCGGGCGAGAACCCGTCCGGGGTGGTCTATGGGGTGATCGTGATCGGGGCGCTGCTGGCGGCCGAGAGCGGGCGCCACGAGACCTACCTGGACACGGTCGCGTCGGCGGTCATCGCCGCGTCCCTCTACTGGCTGGCGCACGCCTACGCGACGGTGCTCGGCCGCCGCCTCAGCGGGCGGGAGCGGCTGACGAGCAACTCGCTCTGGCGGGCCCTCGTGCACGACTGGGCGCTCATCAGGGGAGCCGCGATTCCGCTGCTGGTGCTCCTCATCGCCTGGGCGACCGGGGCCGCTCAGCAGACCGCCGTCAATGCGGCGCTGTGGAGCGCGGTGGCCAGCCTCGTCGGCTTCGAGCTGCTCGCCGGGCTCCGCTCGCGGGCGAGCGCGGGCGAGCTGGCGCTGGAGGTCGGGGTGGGAGCGTTGATGGGGCTGGGGATCCTGGCCCTGCGGATCGTGTTGCACTGAGAGATCCAATGTAGACAAATGTCTGCGGAGCTGGAATGATTCCACTTGCTGGATTCATGACAGACCGCATATCCCCCATCTACAAACGCCTGCCGCCGGGGCCGCACAACATGGCCCGCGGCGAGGTCGGGCGCCATCAGCGCATCCGCATCCACGGGGCGATGATCGAGGCCGTCGCCGAGAACGGCTACGGGCCCACGACCGTCCGCGAGGTGATCGGCCTCGCCGGGGTCTCGCGACGCTCCTTCTATGAGCTGTTCACGAACAAGGAGCACTGCTTCCTGGCGACGTTCGACCTGCTGGCCGGCTGGGGGGTGCAGCGCATGCGCGGAGCCTATGCTGCGGCCCAGGGGAACCTCGAGGATCGCCTCGGCGCCGCCCTGAGGGAGTTCGCCGCGGTGGCGGCTACGCGGCGGAAGGCCGCCGTGCTCGTGTTCCTGGAGGCCCAGATGGCCGGGGCCCCGGGACTGCTGCGCCTCGGCAGGGCCACGTCCGTCTGCGAGGGGCTGCTCTCCAGGAGCTTCAGCGGGTCGCCCGGGGCCAGCAACCTGCCGGCGCCGATCGTGAGGGCGATCGCCGGCGGCCTGCACGCCGCCATGTCCGGCTGCCTGCGCGAACGGGACGCGGCGACGTGCGGGGGCATCGCCGAGGAGATGCTGAACTGGACGCTGCTCTTCCAGACGCCGGCGGCCGAGCGCATGTCCGAGCGGATCGGCGCGCGGGTGCTTCGAAGCGCGCGGGAGGCCTCGGGGCGGGACACACCCGCCGGCGCGCCCGCTGCGGCGGATGAGAGGGAGCGGCTGCTTCACAGTGCCTTGCGGCTGGCCGTCGCCGAGGACTACCGGGAGCTCACGGGGCCGCAGATCGCCCAGGAGGCGAACGTCTCGACGGACTGCTTTCTCGAGCTGTTCGCCGACAAGGGGGAGTGCTTCCTCGCGGCTTTGGACATGCTCGGGGGCGAGCTCCTGGCGATCGCGGCCGATCCGGATCTGCGCTCCTCGGAGGAGCCGCGGGCCGTGCGCCGGGTGATGGCGGAGCTGATGGGCTTCCTGGCCGATCATCCGCTGTATGCGCGGACGATCGCGCAGGAGGCGTTCGCGGCGGGGCCGGATGCCGCGCGGCGCAACCTCGAGTTGCTCCACGGGATCGCCACCCTGCTGACCGGAAGCGCGCCGGAGCACGGGCGCAGCCGACTGACGGTGCAGGGGCTCGCGGGGGCGATCTGGCACACGATCTGCTGTCAGGTGAGCGGCGGCCGGCTGCAGCTGCTGCCGGCCGTCTCGGACTATCTCTCCTACGTGGCGCTCGCGCCCTGCATCGGCGCGGAGGCGGCGGCCGAGGTGCTCGGCGAGGAGCCGTGCAGCTAGCGCCTGCGCCTGCGCCCGAGATGCTCGGCGAGCAGCGTGAGCACGATGCCCGCGAGCAATGAGACCACGATCACGATGATCAGCGGGGCTTTCCCGGACCCGACGATCCAATCGACCCTCACTTCTTTGCCGTTTTTGGCGGCGAACAGGGTGGCCAGGATGGCGAGCACAACCAGGGCGACCGTGCGGCCCTTTTCTTTGCGGCTGGGGCGCGGCTCGACTTGCGGCTGGGCCTGCTCGCCCTCTAGCTGATCCTGGGATGCGGCCATGTCGTCTCTGCCTTGATCGTACCCCCCTCGGCCACCGGGCGCGGCGAATGTTTCGATCAGTTGAGCTCGTCCTGCACCCAGTCGCAGCCGATCGAGAGATCCTCTACACCCAGGGCGGCGGTGACGTTCAGGGCCATGCCGTGGCGGAAGAAGTCGTCCAGCTGCTCCGGGTCGGCCGCGGAGAGCTCCTGAGCGAGGTCGAGCAATTGGGCGTAGCGGTGGCGCACGCGAACGCGCACGACCTCGTCGTCGCAGGCGGCATATGACTGGTGCTGGAGCATGAGGTAGTCGCGGTCATCGATCAGCAGCCGCTTGTAGGCGCGGCCCATCGCCTCGAGGGCGTCCTCGCAATCGGCGGCCCGCCCCTCGCGGTAGTCCTCGGCGGCCGCCCGGAAGGTGTCGGCGACCCGCTGGAAGCTGCGGTCGATGGCGGCCAGGAACAGCTCGCGCTTGTTGGAGAAGAGGCTGAAGACGTAGGGCTGGGCGACACCCACGCGCCGGGCTATGCGCTCGACGGGTGTGCCGTGGAGACCGCCCTGGGCGAACTCGTGGACGGCCGCCGCGATCAGCTCCTCGCGGCGCTCGGCCGCCGGCACCCGCCTGCGCGCCCGTGGCGCCTCGTCATCCCCCAGCGCTGCGCCGGGGGCAGTCCGCTGCGACGGGATCGCGCCGCGGGCGCTCAAGCCGGCTCCCCCGCGAGCTGGCGGGTGGGCCGCTCGACGGCGGCGCGGGTGCGGAAGGGGAACGCCAGCACGATGAGGGCGCCGGCGGCGAGCACGGAGACGCCGACCCAGAGCGCCGGGATGAGCCCGTCGACGAAGGCCTGGGGCGAGGCGTAGCTGCCGGCGCCGGTGAAGATCGACGCCAGGACCGCCACGCCGAGCACGCCCCCGATCTCACGGATGGCGTTGTTCGCGCCGGAGGCCTGGCCGGCCTGCTGGGGGCGCACGGAGGAGAGGACCGCGTTGGCTGAGGGGGCGAACACCAGCGCCATGCCCGCGCCGGCCATCAGGAAGGGACCGATCATCCGCGAATAGGCGAGGTGGGTGGAGGCCATCGTGGCGAACCAGCCGAGGGCGCCCGCCTGCAGGCCGAGGCCGGCGACCATGAAGGGCCGGCTCCCGAGACGCTCGGAGAAGACGCCCGCCAGGGGCGCGACGACCATCGTGGCTCCGGTCCACACGAGCAGCTTCAGGCCGGCCTGCAGGGGCGTGTTGTGGAGGACGTTCTGCAGGTACTGGGAGAGGAAGAAGATGGAGCCGAACATGCCGAAATACATGCTCAGGGAGGCCACGTTGGTGACGGCGAAGGAGCGGTTGGCGAAGAAGGACATCGGCAGCATGGGCTCGCGGGTGCGCAGCTCCCAGGCGACGAAGCAGACGAGCAGCACCGCGCCCGCGATCAGGCTCGCGAGGATCGTCGGGCTCCCCCAGCCGAGGGACTGGGAGCGGACAAGGCCGAAGACGATCCCGAAGGCGCCGGTCGAGGCCAGCGCGAGGCCGGGCACGTCGAGGCTGCCGTATGGACCGTGGCTCTCGCTCAGCTGGCGGGCGGCGAGCGGGATCAGCAGGACGCCGATGGGGACGTTGATCCAGAAGATCCAGTGCCAGGAGATGGCCTGCACGACGGCGCCGCCGACGAGCGGGCCGATGGCGACCGCGATGCCGCTGATGCCCGACCAGACGCCGATCGCCATCCCGCGGCGCTCGGAGGGGAAGGCCTCGGCCAGGAGGGTCAGGGTCAGCGGGGTGACGATGGCCGCTCCCGCGCCCTGCAGAGCGCGGGCGGCGACGAGCAGGCCGGTGGTGGGCGCGAGCGCCGCGGCGGCGGAGGCGGCGGTGAACAGGACCATGCCGGCGAGGAACATCCGCTTGCGCCCGAAGCGGTCGCCGAGGGCGGCGCCGGTCAACAGGAGCACCGCGTAGGCGAGCACGTAGGCGTTCACGGTCCACTCGAGCGACTGGATGGAGGCACCGAGGTCGCGGTGGATGGTCGGCAGGGCGACGCTCACCACGAGGTTGTCGAGGACGCCCATGAAGAGGGCGACGGAGACGATTCCGAGGGTCCAGCCTTTCCTACGCGAGGCACTCATGTTGTGACGCTCCCTTGCGTTGCTGACATCGACTCCCCAGGATATTAGTAGCCACTAATAAGTTTGTCAAGGGAGCGGCCTTTCGGCCGCTTGGGCGGGCCGCGCCGTTCGGAACCGTCCGGTTTCCCGCACAGCCACGGCTGCGGGGAGGGAACCGAGGAGGGCGGGGCCGCTTGGCGAATACCATGACTGCGATGAGACGAGTACTACCGGCAGCGCTCGCGCTGGCCATGGGCGTCGGAGCGGGAGCACTGCTCGGGGCGTGTGGCTCGCAGACGAAGACCGTGTCCGTGGCGGGCACCCCGCCGGCCACCCAGGCGACGGCCACGCAGCCGACGACGAGCACCGCCAAGGCCCCGCCGGCGAGCACCA
>DATNKQ010000372.1:0-4955 GCA_035603315.1 Thermoanaerobaculia bacterium | reverse complement strand
TTTCTATTCTACGGCGGCAGGAGATTGGCGGTATTGTGATTCTCACAACTTCGCTAAATAGCAGAACAGCGACAAGCAGGGCTAGGGCAATTTGGCAGGTGCCAAGTGAGGCATAATCGCCCTTCGTTACGACGCAGCGCGCGTCAGGGCGGCTGCGGGTGATCTGCATGTAGCCGGGATCGGTCTTCGGCAGAGGCGGGGAGCGTCCAGATAGCTCATGTCGATCGTTCCTCTTGTCGGCCGTGAAACCGTTCGTGTAACGTCTCGCCATGCAAGCGGAGCTCGAAGACATCGTCCGCCGCTACGGTGCGGACACCGGCTCGATCCATCTCCTCGAGGACGGCGTGCTGCAGCTCAAGGCCCAGGTCGGCCTGCCGCCGCAGGTCGCCGAGATCGTCGCCGTGGTGCCCATCGGCAAGGGCATGGCCGGCTTGGCCGCCCAGATCAACGAGCCGGTCAGCAGCTGCAACATCCAGGCGGACGACAGCGGCAAGGTGGCGCGCGGCGCCCAGGCGACGGGGGTCAACGGCGCCATCGTCGTCCCCATCCGCGACGGCGCCGGCAACGCCCGGGGCGCCTTGGGCATCGGCGTCCATCGCACCTACGAGTACAGCGCCGACGAGACCACCCGCCTCCTCGCCGAGGCGGCGCGCTTCGCCTCGGCGCCCGGCTGAAAATCGCCGTCTCATCCCGGCGAGCTCGGCCCCGAGACGACCGCCCAGCCGGCGGGCAGATATCTCAAAATGGTGTCGGAGACCGGGTGGGGCTCCTGCCGGTTGAGCTCGCGGGTGAGCTCGCGGAAGCGGCCGACCGCCGCCGCGCCCTCCCCGCTGCCGGTGTAGAGAAGGGTGCCGTTGCTGGGGACGCTGACCAGCAGGTCCCCCTTCATCTCCTGCGCGACCTTGCCCCAGCGCTCGTGGAGGAGGAGGCGGCTCGATTCGTAGCCGTCGCCGGCATGCTCGCGGAAGACCCGCGATCCCGGCTCCACCGGGTCGCGCGGCGGCGGAGCCAAGGCGCGGAGGTTGGCGACGGCGACGGTCTCGACCTGCTCCTGCGTCAGCCCCAGGCGCTTCAGGTCGTCGCCGTTCATCATCCGGATGCCGTCCGGGAGGTCGAAGGCGGAGACCATCCAGAGGTCGCCGACGAGCCGGCTGGCGACCAGCTCCACGCCGGGGGCCTTGCCGCCGGGAGCGCTCCGCAGGCTGCGGCCCGTCGCCTCCACCCACCCCGTGTCCTTGATCACCGCGACCACCCGTTTGCGGTCGAGCTTGAGGCTCGCCAGCGCCTGGTTTCTGGCCAGCAGCCGGACCGCCCGACGCACGTTGGCGTCGCAGGAATCCGGGGTGAGCTGGCACTGCTGCCAGAGGCTATGGAGGTCCTGCGTGACGGCGCCGCCGGGGCCGCGGATCTCGACCCGCAGCGGAGCGACCACGCGAACGGAGGCGCCGGGCATCTTGATGTAGAGGAGCTCGACGAAGCGCGCCGTCAGGCGCTCCGGGGTGCCCTCCGAGCCGCACCCCGCCGCGGCGAGGAGGGCCAGCAGAAGCGGCGCCAGGAGCGGCGCCCGGCGGCGCGGAGCGCGGGTCTTCATAGTTGAGGCGGCCGGCTTCACAGCGATTGCGTGGAATCTTATCAGGAGGTCAGCGGGCGGGGGTGAGGCGCCAGAAGACCGGCAGGAGGGCGGCGGTCAAGGCGAGGAGCAGGAGGAGGAGCGGCAGGCCGACCCGGACGTAGTCGCGGAAGCGGTAGCCGCCCGGACCCATCACCAGGACGTTCACCGGGTGACCCAGGGGGGTGAGGAAGGCCATCGACGTCGCCAACGCCACCCCCATCGCCAGGGCGCGCGGGTCGGCGCCGGTCTGCTGTGCCGCCTGGATCGCCACCGGTGCTACCACCGCCGCCACGGCGGCGCCGTTCATCGCCTGGGTCAAGAGGGCGGCGAAGGCCATGAGGCCGATCAGGAGCACGCGGGGGCCGGCCGCCCCGAGGGCGCCCAGGAGCCAGCTGGCGAGGAGCGCCGTCGCTCCCGTCTTGGACATGGCGATGCCCATCGGCAGCATGCCCGCCACCAGGAAGACGCTCTTCCAGTCGATGGCCTGGTAGGCCTGGTCCATGGAGAGGACCCCGCAGAGGATCATGACGAGCGCGCCGCCCAGCATCACCTCGCCGACCGGCAGCGGCCCGGCGGCCGCCAGCGCCAGCGTGATCCCCATGATCGCGAGCGCCAACCGGCCCTTGCCGGGAACCGTCGCCGGCTCCTCGCCGCGGTCGAGGACGATGAGCTCCGGCTCGACCCGCAGGACCGCCAGCCCGCTGCGGTCCCCCTGCAGGAGGAGGCCGTCGCCGAACTCGAGCGGCAGGTCGGAGAGCCCCGTGCGCAGCGGCCGGCCGGCGCGCCAAATGGCGATCACCGTCATCCCGAAGCGGTCGCGGAAGCGGGAGTCCCGCAAGGTCTGGCCGATGAGCCGGGAGCGCGGCGCCAGCACCGCCTCGACGACGGCGACGGCGGGCGATTCGAGGTCGCGGTCCCGCCACCGCCGCGGCGGCAGGATCTCGAGGTCGGCGGCCGGCGGCAGGGCCTTCGGCTCGCCGTTCAACAGCAGGACGTCCTCCTCCTCGAGCAGGGTGGAGGGCGGCGGCGCCGGCAGCACCCGCCCGCCGCGCTCGATGGCCAGCACGGAGAGGCCGTAGCTCTCGCGGAAGCGGCTGTCGGCGAGCGGCTTGCCGCGGAAGGTCGAGCCCGCCGGCACCCCCGCCCGGATGAGGCTGTCGCCCAGGTGGTAGACCTCCGCCAGGTCCGCCTCTCGCTGCTGTAGGTCCTCGAGGAGCTGGGCGGGGGAGCGCGCGGGCAGCTGGCGGCGGCCCCAGACGGCCATGTAGAGGATTCCCGCGGCGACGATGGGCAGGCCGACCGGCGCGAAGTCGAGGAGGCCGAAGCCGGCGAGCCCGCGGTCGCGCAGGAGGCTGCCGACGAGGATGTTGGTCGTCGTCAGGAGGGTCGCCATGCCGCCCAGGAGGGTGGCGAAGGCGAGCGGCATGAGGAGGCGGGAGGGGTTGACCCCGGCCCGGCGGCCGGCCCCCGAGACCGCCGGCAGAAGGACGGAGGCGGCGGCGATGTTGTTCATGAAGAGCGACAGCCCGGCGGTGGCGAGCATCACCGCCATCACCAGGCGGCTCTCGCTCTTGCCGGCCACCCGCACGAGGAGGTTGCCGACCTGCCGGGTGACGCCGGTGCGCTCCAGGCCGGCGGCCAGGATGAAGATGGCGAAGAGGGTGACGACCGCCGAGCGGCTGAAGCCGGAGAAGGTTTCCTGCGGGCTCAGGACCCCGGTCGCCCCCAGGGCGACGACCACCAGGAGCGCCACCAGGTCGGCGCGTACGAGCTCGCTCAGGAAGAGGACCATCGCCACCACCAGGATGGCCAAAGTGACGATCAAATGGTCCAACCGCTCCTCACTTGCCGCTTCTCACTTACGAAAGCGGGCGCGGATGCCGATGGCCGCCTGCTCCTTCGACATCTTCTCGATCGCCGGCAGGTCGTACTCCCAGTAGAGGGTTTTGCCCTCCCGGCGGGTGGCGTTGGTCTCCACCACCTCGAAGGGCGTCGCGATCTTCCAGGCCAGCTTGAAGCCCTGGAAGGCCCCCTCGACCGCCTTCTTCATGTCCGGCGCGAGGTCGGGGCCGCCGGTCGACTCGGGCGTCGGCAGCGGGTTGACGGTGCGGCTGGTGAGCAGCAGCGTCTTGCCCTCGTCGACGATCTGCAGGCCGGCGAAGGGCTCCTCGAAGGGGTTCCCCGCCCCCGGCTTGGCGTCCTTCTCCTTGGGGAGCTGGATCAGCCGCAGCTTGTCGACGTTGTCGAAGGCAAAGGACAGGCGGGCCTTCATCTTGAGGCCCTCGTCCTCGACCTTGCTGTCGAGGAGGCGGATGCCGGGAGGGAGGCTCTTGACGAGCTCCGCCTTCTGCGCCTCCATCTTGTCGCCGCCGCCCTTCTCTTTCTTCTGGGCGAGGAACTCCTGCTTCGCCTGGGCGATCTCGGCCGGCGTGGCGTCGCCGGTCTTGCCCGCCATCTGGCGCTGGAACTGCAGCATGAAGAGGACCATGGGCTCCATGTTGATCGACATGGAGAAGCCCGCCTTGCCCGAGAGGTCGCGCTCCAGGGTCAGCGACTGCTCGATGTCGAAGCAGCCGGCGGCGAGGCAGCCGGCGAGGCCCAGGAGGACGCACGTCCAGGTTCTTTTCATCGTCGTTTCCTTTGCTCGTGGTGAGGCAGCGGGAGTCTACCGCACTGCCTTCCTCCTCGCCTCTTCCAAGATCTCGAAGGCCTCCTCGCGGTCGGTGTGGACGAGGAGGATGAGGAGGTCTCCGGGGCGGGCCCAGGCGAGGGCCTGGCGGACGGCTTCGGGCTCGGAGCCGGCTTTGACGATGGCGGCGGGGGGGGCGCCCTGGCGGGCGAGCTCGTCGGCGAGGATGGCCGGCACCTCGCCGGCGGCGCGGCCGCGCAGCAGGCTCGGCATCTCCTTGATCACCACCCGGTCGGGCCGGGCGCGCCAGGCGATCCGGGCGAGCTCGCGGATGGCGTCGTCGTCGCGGTCCCCGGCCTGGCCGAGGACGATCAGGCGACGCGCCGCGGGGAAGGAGGCAGCGAGATCCAGGAGGGCCGCCAGTCCGTGCGGGTTGTGCGCGTAGTCGAGGAGGACCCGGAAGCCGCCGATGGCGAAGAGGTTGGCCCGTCCGGGGTTGTCGGCGGCGGTGCCGCGCACGGCGGCGAGGCCGCGCGCCATGTGCTCGGGCGACAGGCCCAGGGCCGCCGCCAGGCCGATGGCGCCCAGCGCGTTCGCCAGGTTGTAGCGGGCGGCGCCGCCGTGGGCGATGGGCACCTCGTCGACGCGCGCCACCGTCTCCCGGCGGCCGCCGCGCGCGAGGACGAGCTCCTCGCCGTCCAGGAAGGCGGCCTC
>DATNKQ010000363.1:0-2158 GCA_035603315.1 Thermoanaerobaculia bacterium | reverse complement strand
TCGACCTCGGCCCGGCTCAGCCGGAAGTCGGCGTCGGCGACGATGCGGCCGACCAGCGGGTTGTCGGCCGCCCCCGCCTCCAGGGCCGCCTGCGCCTCCAGGCTGTAGACGCGGATGCGCTCGTGCAGCTCCTGGCGGTCGCCGCCGCGCAGCGCCGCTTCCATCAGCAGGGTCTCGGTGGCCATGAAGGGGAGCTCGCGGGCGACCCGCGCCGCCACCGTCGCCTCGCGCACCTCGAGGCCGGCGGCGATGTGGGCGGCGAGGCCGAGGACGGCGTCGGCGGCGAGGAACGAGTCGGCGAGCACCAGGCGGCGGTTGGCGGAGTCGTCCAGGCTCCGCTCCAGCCACTGGGTGGCGGCGTTGAGCGGGCCGTTCAGGCTGTCGGTGATGAGCCGCCGCGCCAGCCCGCACATCCGCTCGGCGCGCACCGGATTGCGCTTGTAGGCCATGGCCGAGGAGCCCACCTGCTCGGGGTCGAACGGCTCGGCGAGCTCGCCCACCCCCTGGAGGAGGCGCAGGTCGGTGCCCAGCTTGTGGCAGCTCTCGCCGATCCCGGCCAGGGTCTGCAGCACCTGGCTGTCCTGCTTCCGGGGGTAGGTCTGGCCGGTGATCGGGAAGCTGCCGGCGAAGCCGATGCGCCGGCTGAGGCGGCGGTCCAGCTCGCGCACCTTCTCGCCGTCGCCGTGGAAGAGGGTGAGGAAGCTCGCCTGCGTCCCCGTCGTCCCCTTGACCCCCCGGCAACGCAGGTGGGCCAGCCGGTGGCGCACCTCGGCCAGGTCCGCGAGGAAGTCCTGGAGCCAGAGGCAGGCCCGCTTGCCGACGGTGGTCAGCTGGGCGGGCTGGAAGTGGGTGTAGGCGAGGGTCGGCAGGTCCTTGGTGCGGCGGGCGAAGGCGGCGAGGGCGGCGGCGGCCGATCCCAGGCGGCGGGCGAGGAGCTCCAGCGCCTCGCGCATCAGCAGAACGTCGGCGTTGTCGGTCAGGAAGGCGCTGGTGGCGCCCAGGTGGAGGATGCCGCCGGCGCCGCTCCCCGGTCCTTCCGGCGCGGCGCGGTCGGCGAGCTCCGCGAAGTGGCGGAGGTGGGCTACCACGTCGTGGCGCGTCCGCCGCTCGAGCTCCGCCACCCGCGCGAAGTCGATCTCTCCCGCCACCCGTGAGAGGGTCGCGATCTGCTCCGGGCGGATCGGCAGCCCGAGCTCGCTCTCGCACTCGGCGAGGGCGATCCACAGGCGCCGCCAGGTGCCGTAGCGATGGCTGGCGGAAAAGATCGCCGCCATCTCCCGCGAGGCGTAGCGGTCGTGGAGCGGGTTCTGGGGCAGCTCGGAAGGCATGGGGCAAGGGGAGGATATCGCAGGACCGCGGCGGGGTCGCCCTCAGCGGATGGTACAATCCGCCGCCGCGCAGCAGCCTCGAGCCCCGATGGCCCGCCGCCATCGATCGGACGGCTTCAGCCCACCCCATGCGGATCTACGTCGATTCCGAGATCGGACGCCTGCGGCGCGTCCTCGTCCATCGCCCGGGGCGCGAGATCGACTGGATGCCGCCGTCGATGATGGGGCAGCTCCTCTTCGACGACATTCTCTACGGCGAGGAAGCCCGCGAGGAGCACGACCTCTTCAGAAAAGTGCTCGAGCAGGCGGGGGTGGAGGTCCTGGACGGCCAAGACCTGCTCGCCGAGGTGCTGCGGGACCAGATTCCGCGCCGCGACCTGCTCGCCGAGCTGGAGCGAGAGTACGGTGTCAGCCCCGGACTCGTGGCGGCCCTCTCCGAGCTGCCGCCGGCCGAGCTGGCGGCGACTCTCATCGAAGGGGTGCGCACCCAGGCGGAGGCCGAGACCGGCCCGCGCCGCTTCTTCGACCTGCCGCCGCTCCCCAACTACTTCTTCCAGCGCGACTCGGGGGTCGTCCTGGGCGAGCGGGTGGTGGTGCCGTCGATGGCCACCGAGGCCCGCGAGCGCGAGCCGCTCCTGTCGCGGACCCTCTTCGCCTATCACCCCAGCCTCCAGAGCCACGCCGCCCTCTTCGACATCGACGTGCCGCCTTCCGGGGCGCCGCACCACGACCCGCACTATCCCTATCCCAGCCTGGAGGGCGGCGACGTCGTGGTGGCCGCGCCCGACATCGTCGTCGTCGGGGTGAGCGAGCGCACCAACCGCCGCGGC
>DATNKQ010000291.1:0-6267 GCA_035603315.1 Thermoanaerobaculia bacterium | reverse complement strand
GCCCGCGGATGGCCGGTCTGCTCGCCAGCGCCTCCGGCGCCGTGGCCGAATGGGTGCCGCCGGAGGAGCCCCTCCTCTTAGCCCCCAACCTGACCGGGCTCTACCCGCTCCTCGGCCGGCGCTCGCCGGTCTACGACATCTATCCGATCTGGCCCGCCCAAGGGCGCGGCGACGAGCGGATGCTCGCCGAGCTCAAGGCGAAGCACGTGCGGTGGGCGCTGCTCACGGACTACCGCGTCGACGGGCGCGAAGACCTGCGCTTCAGCGCCACGCACCCGCAAGTCTGGCGCTACCTCAGCGAGAGCTTCGAGATCCGGCGCCGCAAACTCCAGAAGCTCTGGGGGCTGACGCTCCTGGAACACAGGGAGTAGGCTTACTCCGAGGCCGCTGCCGTCCCTCCGGCCTTCCCCTTCACGTAGTCTCTCGCCGCCGTGATGAACGCCTCCAGGTTCCCGATGTCGGCTTTGCCCGCCATCGCCGAGATCGCCGTCTCCCCGAGCGCGCGGTAGCTCTCGAACTGCGTCTCGTTGAACCACTGGTCGGCGGTCGACTCGTGGGGGAAGAGGGTGGAGCTGCGCGCGTAGTTGTAGACGTCGTAGGGCTCTTCGCCGGTGATCGCCGGCTTGACGTAGACGATGGTGCCGTCCTTGGCGCCGGCTCCGTCGACGTCGCCGTAGTGAACGGTGCCGATGGCGCAGTAGCGGCCCTTGTGGTTGGGCTCGCCGGTCAGGTTCTTGGGGAATATGTGGATGCGGTCGCCGAAGTCGATCGAGATGCCCATGTCGATGCGGATTTTGCGGATGGCGTTGCCGAGGTCGCCGAAGGTGCACTCGGGGTCGCCCCCGGCGTCGCAGACGACGATCGTCTGGCAGCGCCGCCGCACCGCCTCGTAGATCCCCAGGTCCTCGAACTGCCCGCCGTCCGAGAGGTTGACGTAGGGGTGGGTGTCGTCGGTGAAGCCCAGCGCCTCGGCGACGAGGACGCGCACCGCCTCCGTCGGGCCGCTCTTTTGGTAGGTATCCTGGCCCGGCTTTCCAGGGTTGCCGAGCCAGATCCCCAGCCGGGTGTTGAAGAGCGCCATGATGAAGGTGACCGGCGCCGACGAGTAGAAACCCATGTTGGGGTTCGCCACCGCCCCCGAGGTCGCCATCGCCGTCCCCAGCGACATCCCCTTCGAGCCGCCGTAGGCATCCGCGCGCCGATAGCCGAGATGGTAGTTGCCGCAGTGCAGGGGGGTGGCGGTGAAGCTCTCGGCCTTCCGCTGCTGCCAGGCGAGGTCCTGGCCGGACACCAGGTTGAGCGTCATGTTGATGAGGGGCAGCGGCCGGTTGCCCTTGAGCTTGTGGAGGAGGATGTTGTCGTGGATGTCGAAGCCGGTGAAGAGGTTCGGGCGGCGGTGCGTGTGGCTCGCCCCGAGGTAGGCACGGACCAGGCGGTTGCGGTACAGCGCCTGCAGCGAGAAGCGATTGGCGTTGACGAAGAGGCCCATGAACAGGCCGGCGCCGAAGAGGGCGAGGATGGCGAGGAGGACGAAGCACCAATCGCCCTGGAACGGCGGCACCAGCCAGATAACGCCTTTCTTGATCGGATCGGGCATCGAATCGCCGCTCGCCCACCAGAGCAGCCGCTGCGTCCAGAACGAGAGGAGGACGATCAGGAAGGCGCAGAACAGCAGGGGAGCGATGGAGAGGATAACGTCGAGCCAGCTGGTGGTCTTGGTGTCGTCGTTACCCTTGGTCTTGGAGCTCTTGCCGAGGAGGCTGATGAGAGCGCCGAGGCCACCGGTGCCCACCAGGGCGGTGGTTTCTCCCACCACGCTCCGCAGGAGCGTCGGGGCGAAGAGCACCAGCCCGGCGCCGGCTGTCCAGACGAGCGCCGAGATCAGCTCCCAGGCCGACCAGCGGGCCCACCACTCGCGATCGGCGTCGCCCAGGTTGACCGAGCGGTCCCCCTTCTCGGAGATGTTGGCGAAGCCGATGAACAGGGTTTTGCCGAGCAGCAGAGGGAGCAGGAAGAGGGTCGGTCCGAGCACGGAGAACAGCGGATAGGGGGACGCCACGAGCCCCGGGACCCAACCGAGAACGGTGGCGTAGAGCAGCATCTCGACGATGCCGGCGAGAACCAGAGCCAACAGGTCCCAGCCCAGTGAGGACTGCCGGTGGCCGAAGAACCGACGCTGCGCCAGCACGGAGGCGACGAGGGCGATGATGGGGACGGCCAGCGACCAGAGGAAGCAGAGACCCAGCCGCTGGCCGAGGTCCAGCGTTCCGGCATGGGCTGCCGCTTCCAGGATCAACGGAGTGGCGGCGAGGAGGGGCGCGAGACCGAGGAGCAGGAAGCGGTCGGACCACTTCGGGTTTTGCCGGGCGTACTTCGGCTCCCGGGCGTGGGCGCGCAGCAAGCTCATGAAGAAAAGCGAGATGCCGCCGAGGACGAGCCCGGTGACGTAGAGCCCGAACGGGTGGTCGACCCAGAGCTCCGGCAGCTGGGCGACGGCCAGGAGCGGGACGGCGAGAGCCGCCGCCAAGACCGGCACCAGCACCAGCCAGTTGAGGATGAGGTTGCGGAGGACGATGGCGATCCCCGCCCAGAAGTCGGCCGAGAGCGCCCCCACCCGCGGGGTCAGGTAGTTGCTGTACTGCCGCAGGTGGACGACCGGCTCCGCCTCCGGCTCGGCCGGGTCCTGGCGGGGGAGGAGGTCCGGGAGCAAGTTGGCGAGCCCCTTGGCGCGGTAGATCCATCCCGCCAGCCAACCGGCGATGAAGCCGCCTCCCGAGACGCTCGACAGGTAGTCGAACTTGTCGAGGACCCCGGCCCTGGCGAGGCCCTGCATCGTCCCCAGATTGAAGGTGGCGCTGCGGATGCCGCCGCCGGATAAGCACAGCGCCGCCAGTCCGCCGGGCTTCCCGGACGATGCCGCTGATTTGCGATGGAGGATCTCAAACAGCCGCTGGAGCTCCTTCTTCTCCTTCTCTTCCTGCTCTTCGGGGGTGGCGGCCGCGACCACGGGAACGGAATTGAGCTCCTCCCTCCACTCCGGCCGCAACGCCTCATATTCCTCGCGCAGCACCCGCGAGAGAAGTAGAGGTTTGTCTTCGGCTTGCTCCTGCGATGGGGATGCCGCGGCCTTCTTCGGGTCCACGATTCCTCCCTGCCGCGCGCTGGGGCAGGCGCGGCTGCTGACGTCGATCTTCGGGCTTGCAGCTATTCTACACCAATCGCCTGCGGGCGGTTCGGATAAGCTGATCTGGGGGGTGCCATGGCCAAGCAGGGGTGGAAGAAGCTGCTCGCGGGAGGAGATTTCCGGAGTAAGGGCGGTTATCCCATCCCCGCCTACTCGGAGTTCATGCCCCCTCCGCGGCTGGGGCGGAAGCCCTTGGGAGAGGTCGACAGCCTCCTTTTCGCCGCCGGCGACCCCTGGGGCTGGCAGGTCACCGAGTACGAAGAGGCGCTCGAGCTGCAGCCCGGGTTGGAGCGCCTGGCGGGGGAGCTGCTGCACCGCCTGCAGCGCCTGGGCCGGGGCGAGGCGAGCCCGGGAATTCCCCTCCATCGGCTGGGCGACAACCCCTGCTGGCCGGAGATCCTGCACGGGGGCGCGCCCGCCCACGAGCGCTACGTCCTCCTGGCGCCGGTCGCCCTGGCGCGCACCCAGGACGACAAGGGGCGGGTGCGGTGGACCCTCTTCGGCGGCAGCGAGCAGGGGCCGGGCTGGGCCTTCTGGCGCGGTTTCTGGCGCTCGCCCGGGGAGGAGCGGCCGGCCGCCGAGGCGCTCGATTTCCTCCGCCGGCTCCTCGCCTCCGCCTATGGCGAGGGCGCACCGGCGCTCGAAGACCTTCGCCGCGCCGGCTTCCGCATTCTGCCCGACGAGCCGGAGACCGCCGCCGGCGCCGCCTTCCCGACCTGGCGCCAGGGCCCGCTGCCGTCGTGGGCTCGCCGCTACCTCTGGGCGCCGGGCCGGCCGCTCCGCGGCGTCCGCTACCTGCTCACCTTCCGCCCCTTCGGCCGGCTCCCGGGGCCGGTGCAGCAGGCCTACCGGGCGGGCGACCTCCACCTCCTGCCGTTCCCGGGAAGCCTGGTGTTCTGGGGGTTGCCGCGCTACGCGGACCTCGCCCGGGAGCTGCCGCTGGCGGGCCAGATTCCCCTCCTCCGCGCCGTCGAGCGCAGCGAGAACCCGCACGGCATCCGCATCCCGCAGTCGGGCTGGCTGCGCGAGCCGCGGCCGGGGCAGCCGGAGCCAGAGCCGGGAGCCGAGACTGCCCATGGGCCGCTGCGCAACACCTACCAGCGCACCCATCGCTGGGCGCGGGTCGAGCGCAACGAGGACGAGCTGGCGGTCCCCGGCTGGGAGGACAAGGTCGCCCACGTCCTCTTCAGCGCCGCGGCCGACGACCTCGGCCTCTACGGCAAGCCGATGGCGCGCAACGCCCAGCTGTGGACCGACGGCTTCCAGCTCCTGCTCGACGGCCCGCGCGCGAGTCGGGAGGAGCTCGCCGCCGCCGCCCGCCGGCTGGCGGAGGGAGGTCTCTTCGGCTATCGCTTCCTCTTCCCGGCGATGCGCGTCGGCCGGCACGAGGTCTACTGGCAGCGGCCGCTCGTGGCGCACCTCGGTGACGACGGCCAGGCGGTCCTCCTTCCCGACCCGCCGCTCGGGGTGCTCACCGCCTACGACCTCGATCGTCGCGATCGCCACGATCGGAAGGGTGCCATCGCGCGCCCCGTGGAGCTCTGGCCGCGGCTCCTCGACCGCGCTCCCCATCGCGCGGCCCTGGCGCACCTCCAGGGGACGGCCACCGCCGGCTACCACCGCACGGTTCTGAATCTGAGAAAGCTCCTGGACGCCTGGCAGCTCCTGGGCGAGCGGCCCTTGGAGCGGAGCTTCGCGCGCGCCCTCCTGACCGTTCCCGAGGAGGAGTCGCTCGACGCCTGGCTCGACGGCCTGCCGGAGAGGGCGGCCAAGCCTTCCGAGAAGGAGGCCGCGCGCCAGCTCGCCGACGAAGTCCGCGCCCGCCTGGCTCCGGGACGACCGCCCGCGGGGGACGACCGTCCGCCGGGGGAGCCGCTCACCTTCGGGCAGACCGCGCTCCGCTCCTTCGAGGAGAGCTACTGGAAGACCATCTCCAGCCTCGCCACGGGCCGCTTCTTGACCAAGGACAACGCCGACTGCGTGCTCGACGAGGTGACGGAGGCGAAGCTAGCGGAGGAGGGGAGAGGCGGCCGGCGGCGAAAGCGCGACCTCGACGCCCTGGGCGACTATCTGTTGCGCTGGCACGAGAAGACGATCGCGCGGAAGGGCATGGAAAAGAAAGCCTTCGCCGCCGCTCTGCCGTTCCACTGGCGGACCGACTTCGAGTACACCTGGTCCGACGGCTGGCTGCACAACCAGGACGGCAAGCTGGAGGAGCGGGACGTGGTAGTCGTCATCCCCGGCCGCGACCGCGGCCGGGCGGTGATCATGGCCGACCACTACGACACCGCCTACATGGAGGACGCCTTCGGCTACCAGCACGGCGGCCACGGCCCGCGCCTCGCCGCCGCCGGGGCGGACGACAACCACTCGGCGACCGCCGCTCTCATGCTGGCGGCGCCGATCTTCCTCGACCTCTCCCGCGCCGGCAAGCTCGCCTGCGACGTCTGGCTGGTCCACCTGACGGGCGAGGAGTTCCCTTCCGACTGCCTGGGCGCGCGCCAGCTCGCCGAGCGCGCCGTCCTCGGCGACCTCAAGCTGCGGACGGCGAAGGGGCGCTGGCGCGACGTCTCGCGCACGCGGATCGCGGGGGTCTACGTCCTCGACATGGTGGCCCACAACAACGACCGCGCCAAGGACGTCTTCCAGATCTGCCCCGGCACCGGCCGCCGGTCGCTGATTCTGGCCCGCCACGCCCACGCCGCCAACCGCCTGTGGAACGAGCTGGCGCCGGCCTGGAACGCCCGCCCCGGCCGCCGCGGCCGCGGTCGCGGCCGGCGCAGCGCCGACGGCAAGACCCTCCCCGTCATCGCCCGCCATCCCGAGCTCCACGGCGAGGTGCGGCCGGTGACCGATCCCCACAGCACGCTCTACAACACCGACGGCCAGATCTTCTCCGACGCCGGCATCCCCGTTGTCCTCTTCATGGAGGACTACGACATCAACCGCCACGGCTACCACGACAGCCACGACACGATGGAGAACATCGACCTCGACTACGGCGCCGCCCTGGCCGCCATCGCCATCGAGTCGGTGGCCCGTGCCGCCTCGCACGTCGAGGACGAGTAGAGACTGGGAGCGCC
>DATNKQ010000285.1:0-12208 GCA_035603315.1 Thermoanaerobaculia bacterium | reverse complement strand
GCAGCGTCCGCCTGATCCTCCTGCTATCGCCGACGTGAGCGTTCTGCCTCAACAGCGCCCGGGTGGTGCAACGCTACGTGCTGGACAAGCTCGCCGATCCGACCCTCCGCGTCTACGTCGTCTGGGGGCCGATGCTCGAGACGATCCTCAGATCTCTGCACTTATCTTATTCTGGTCCTAACTCTGTTTCCCTCAGGGCCTTCTCAGAAACCGTTTGCGTACTTCGACGGCAATAGCTTTGAGTCTCGGGATAAGGTCGGCGCGAGAGATCTTCTCGCTGGCTGCCATGTTCCGCGGCACCGGAGGGAGAGGAATCACGAAGTCATCATCTTTGTTCGCATAGCAGTGAAGCCACAACCCGAAAAAGCTCAAATCGCGTATCCTAAGGAAGCGTAACTCGTAGTCGTCGTCTGCGACTTTGGGCCCGATCTTCTCCTCTTGGAGCTCGACGGCCGTTGCCGGCACACGGGGACTCTTCACGATACGCGAAAACCTGGCGTTCTTATTTTCCAGATCCATCGCGATCTCAGCAGCCGCGAAAGGTGTCTTCTTTTTGCCTGAGAAAAGGAGATACCTCCACCCAACCGGGGTAGCAGCATCCAGGACATCAGGGCCCTCCGCATCAGCAAGTCCGGCCACATAGATCTTGTGAGGTGTCATCACCCGGACGCTGTCAGGAGAAATTGTCCGGAAGAGTCCTTTACGCTGTTCGGTATCCGTAAAGAGTGGCGCCATATACTCGGAAAAGATCGCAACACCGTCCGTGGGAATTTTGTAGCTCGGGTCACTCTCGACCTGGAGTCCCATTGCGTCACCTCTCTATTGGGTCAGATATGTGAACACCCAGGAAGTCTCCTTCCCATGCACGAATTCGTCGTAATCTTCAAAGCTGGCAGTAGGACCGCTGGGATTGTCGACGTAGATGCACTGATGGCTATCGGCCGTTTGTTCCCACCCGGAGATGACCACGAAGTGTGCTCCAGGCGTTTGCGTCCCCACAATGCTACAGGCGATCGGGTGTCCCCTTGGGACCGGAGGCGTCGGCACCTTCTCTGGGATCTGGACATCGAGACTCGAAAAAACGAGGGCACCTGGAGAAGACCCCGCGAGATGCCCCAACTGTTGGAGCGCCAAGTCAGCAAAAAAAGCCATGTTGCATTCGGGGTGAGCCGCCCAGGGACAGCAGGTACTAATCGCCACGTTATTCACCATCACTTGGCTATTGGTCAAGGTGTCTCTCGCGATGGTGCACTGCTTGGGAAGCTGTCCTGTGTAAAATTCGTTGATGCTCGCGGCAACCGCTACCCAGCACCACAGATCTTGGTCCTGCCGGTGAATCTTAAAGCTCTCCAATAGCGCCGCGTGACCGGGCCCTGAGGGCGTCACGACTGACATCTTTTGTAAGCTCAGGCCAGTAATCAGACTCATGCCATGCTCCTTAGTAATTAAATAACACCATGTTGCAACGAGCAGTATCTCCTCCTCCTGAAGGAGGAGGAGGAGAAGGAGGAGGAGGAGGCGACTGATAAGCGATTGGTACAGGGATCGGGAACTGTGCATGATTGACGAAGGTGAGGAAGTCCCTCGCGAGGAGGTAGAAGAACTCGAAGTCCGTGTCCTGCCTCGGAACCTCCGGAGGAAACTTGATCTTTTCCATATAATAGCTGCAGCAGAGATTCATCACCTTGACTTCCACGGCGTCACCCGGGTTAGGGTTCAGGACCACGGAACGGACATCCGGATCGGTGGTCAAAAAACCGGGCCTGAAGGCTTGGGAATGGATCACGATCTCCTCATCATCATCGAGATCGAGCGTGAGCGCGACCTTGATGGCCAAGGTTTGGGTGACTGCGGCTCCTCCCGGCGGCGGCGGCACAAATTGGACGGTGATGTCCTGACCTTGATAGCCGCCGATCGTGTCTTGATGGAACGTGCCTTGGTCGAGTCGGAAACGGGCCTTGATTCGATCCGGCTTGACTCCCAAAGCTCCCGCGTGCAAATCCTTCGCCAGAGGAAAGATCTTGTCCATCCTGGGCAGAGCCGAAAGATTACCGAGGGTGAACGGCCTGGGGGGCGAGACCTGGGTCCCGCCCTTCGGCAGGCGTTTCCGTACTTCGATCGTGAGTTGCTCGTCCTGCAAAGTCCAGAAGGCCTTGGAATCGCGGTCGATATTGACCGTAGAAACGCCTCCTGTCGTATCGCCTAGGTCATACTTGAGCAGCGCGAAATGGTCATCGTCATCGTGTGGAAACTTAAGATACTTCTTGTCACCATGGTCCGTGTCCACCAACAGCACGTCGACATGGCTGGGGGGCGTCGTGTCGATGTCCGTATCCGGAACAAAGGCGCAAAGCCCGCTGAACAAAATCTGGAACGTGTAGCTCATGTCATTCTCCTCTCAAGGTTATTCCCGACGTGCAACACCACCAACGAGCTGAAAAGCCGCCCATAGACTGGGATCGTGGAGGTCTTTGTCAGGGCTGCCAAGGCAGGCGAGCTGCGCCTTCCGAAGAGCACCAGCAGCGTCCTCTCCAGCCAGCATGCGGTGGTGAAAGTCGAGAAAAAATGTCTGGGCTTCTCTGTCTCCTAGTTTCCAGAGACTCCCGACGACGGCTGGGGCGCCCGCGGCAAGGAAGGGTCTGGCGAGGCTCGACAGCCCCTCGCTTTGCGTAAGAGGCCCACCGGTGCTCCGGCAGGCAGCCAGTACCACTAAGCGCGTCTTGTCCAAGTGCAGCCGATAGATCTCGTGCGCATAGAGCGCGCCAGAGTCGGCGGGAGGCGTACCGTCCGGTGCTAGAGCGAATGCGGAGAGCAACGGGTAGTCAGAGTTGACCCGCGTATGCACCGCAAGATGGATCACGGCAGCCTGCGGTGCTAGGGCGAGAAAAGCCTTTCTCGTGGCTTCACGACCAAGCCGCAGATCGGACCGCCAGCGTGTCGCACGGTAGAGATCCGCAACACCACGCGCCTCCTCCCCTGCTCCGCCGAGGTTGGGTAGATCCGGGAAGAGGTTCCGGTCGAGTGCCGGATTTCCCATCACCAGGACGCTTTGGCCAGCGCGAGACACCAATGCGCGGTCCCGCTGGAGTGCGCGGATGTAGAGAGTTGCGCTCGGCGCGTAGCTGATCACCTTCTCTTCCAGCAGATAGTGCCCAGTCGCCGGGTCGATCAGAGCGGCGAACGGGAGTGCGTGTAGGGCTTTGTCGGGGACGATGATCCACGTTGAAACCCTGTCGAAGGACGCCTTGAGCGGTGTCATGAGGAGGGTGTAGAGATCGCGGCCAAGTCGGCCGCTTACCTTGGCCGAGCCTCCAGGCTCCAGGCTGCGACGGAAACGATCGACCTGCTCCGCGAGGCCTGCCGAGTTGATCGCGACCGGCGCTCCGGCAAAGCTCGTTTTCGTGATTCCCCAGACGAAGGGTCTGTCGCGCAACACCGCGTATTCCAATACGCCGACCCCCTCCGGCAACTCGCGTTGGAGCTCGCTCAAGTTCAACGTGTGAGGCGACTGCCCGAGTGCTCCTCCGTTGCCCACCAGGTCGAGCAGGGTGCGGGCCCGCGATCTCTCGGCATAGTCGAAGGCGCGCTGCAGCTCTCCCTTCCGCTCCGCTTGGAGCCGCACCATCTCATCGAAGACCGGCTGAAATTGCTCCAGGAACGAGACCCGAAGCTGAGCGTCTAAGACTTTTTCCCGTTGCGCTTCAGACTCGGCAATCCCCGCGCCCAGGTCGGCTTCGGCTTGATCATCCTGGCCGAGGGCAACGAAGGCTGCACCTCTCTTCTGATAAAGGCTAGGGAGCCGGAACCGGTCATCCCGGCTGCGGTAGAAGTTGATGGCTTCCCGATAGTGATCCGCCGCCGACTGCGGATCACGGTCCTGGACGATCTCGCCGCGTGTCATTTGAATGTCGGCGGCGATCTGCTCCCGGCGAACCCCTGCCGCGATGCGCGCGCTCCAGCGGCTGGCCTCCTCCACGTCACCGAGGGCCGCGGCGTCGTTCCCCAGGCGGTGCCGGGTCCGACTCCTGCGAAGGAGGGTTTCGGCAAGGGCCAGAGGATCTTTTCTCGCGCGAGCGGTCTCGACCATTTCGCTCTGGAAGAGAAATGCTACTTCTGGCAGGCCTTCTTTCAGGGCGGCTTCGGCGGCGTCGAAACGCGTGTTGTGGAGGAAGACCGCCCTGCCAGCCTGACTCGCCAGGGCCAGGGACTGGTAGCGGTGCCCCCAAGCCTCCTCGGTCTCTCCCTGGAAGCGGAGGTTTTCGGCGATGTTGAAGTGGGATGCGGCGATACTTTCCGGCTCGCGCGTGCGCTGGGCGCAGGCCAGGCTTGCCTTGTACCGGCGCAACGACTCCGCCATGTTGCCAAGACGGAGGTGCGCGATTCCGGCGACTCTCTGCGCCTCGCCAATCAGGGCAGGATAGGCGGATTCCTGGAAATCCCGCAGGAGGACCTGCTCTGCGGCCAGGACGCTCGCCGAGCGGCGGAGATTGAGGTTGCAGAATTGAGATCGGACGAGAGCCCATCCTCGGAGCGGGCTGCTGCCCCGGCCGAGATCGATCGCGGCATGCTGAAAGCGGTCCAGAGCCTCACTGTCCAAATCTCGCGCCGCCAGGGTCATCCCTTCCCCATAGGCAAGGTGGCCTCGGACCAAGGCAGCGAGCCGCTCGCGGTCCGCGGCGGCGGCAGCCTGATCGATGGCGGCCACCGCGTCGCGCACCATACGGTCTCCGCTCCCGGCAGCGCTGATTTCACCGAGAACGCGGGCCAAGGTCAGCACACGGCCGGCTTCCTGAGACAGGCCTTCCGCTTGGGCTCGCGCCCAGGCCGTGAGGAGATCGCTCTCTGCGTAGCGACGCGCCTCCTGAGCGTGACTTTTCACGATCTTTCGGGAGGCCAAGAGGTCGCCCCGGGGGATCGCGGCTTCCAGGGTGGGCCGGTCGTCATCCCAGGACCGGACGTTCTGGCCGAGAGCCTGCAGATGCACTTTCGCTTCGGCCGCCCATGGCGATCCCGGCTCATGATCCCTGACCTCTCTCCAGACCGCCGTCGCCTGACTTGTCAGGAACAGTTTTTCGAGACACAACGCCAGATTGAAGCGGGCTTCAGGGAGACCAGGGTCTCTTTCGGCAGCGCGGCTGGCCGCAGACAGCGCCAGAACGAGATCGGCAGGTCTCCGGCGCATCGAGCCAAGCGCAAGCCGGGCCGCAGCGAGGTCGCTGAGCAGTCCGGCCTCCTTCGGGCGCGCGGCCACCGCCCGCTCAAGCTCGGCGACTGCGGCGTCGGGGCGACCCTGCAAGATCTCGAAAGCAACCAGATACGACCGCCGGTCAGCACGAAGCCGGCCCGCCGGATCGGTAAGACGGTTCGCAGCGATCTCAATCTTGCGGGCCTTCGCCGGGCTGCGATAGGGGAGGTGCTTCAGTCCACTCAGGCGTCCTTCCAGCGGTCGAGCCCCACCGAGAAGGTCCGCAAAGGCCCGTTCCGATCTATCATGTCGCCAAGCCCACAGGCCGATCGTGAGCCCAGCAAGGCCAAGGAGGGAGGCCGTCAGCCTCCGCGGGTCCAAGGGCTCACCATCGATCCAGGTGGGAAGATCGCCTGACCGGATCCAGGCGCCAGCCGGTTCCAAGGTTCTTGAAGGACATTGATTTTCGAGATCGCGATGGTACCACGGGAACAGGCTGGCAGGTGTCAACTCGACCGCCATCGCAGGAGATTCGCCGGAACCTTCCCCGGGTATTGTCCTCAACTGGTAGTGATCGAAGTGCACCGTTATCCGTCCTTGCTCTTCCTGGATCTCGCCCTCTGAGACGGACAGGCCAGGAGAATTCTTTACAGCCGCTCGTGGATGGCGTCGAAAGGTTGAGCGGACTGGAAAGAACGTACACACTTCCCCGGTACGACCCGAGAGGCTATCCACCGGCAGAAGTCGTCGCGCTGAAGTGGAACGGCGCCGGGCTCTTGATGGAGCCCGGCTGATCGCTGATCGGAGTTTGTGGATCAGGCCTTCATTGCCTGCGTGAGGAGCTCGGCCATGCCGAAGGTGCCTTCCTTGGTGAACTCCTCGATCGGCTTCCAGGTCGGGTCCTGGTTGAGGTACGAGTGCTTGTCACCGAGGAGCAGGCCGACGAATGTCTCGCCGACGATCCGTCCTCCCACGGGGCCAAGGTGGATGGGCGTGTCGTTCTTCTTGAACTGCTGCTGGGCCTCGGCGAGGATGTAGTACCAGAGCGGCGCGTTGTCGCGGAACTCAGACGAGATCTCGGTGAGGTGGATGTTGGTGCTGGAGTCGTCCTCGTTTGCCTTGCCCACACGCAGCTTTTCATCAGGGATCACCGGTAATCCCATCTTCCTCGCCACCGACTGGCCGGACGGCAATCCCATCCGCAGACCGCGCAGGAGGTTGCGCGCGGCGAGGGAGGAGATCCCGGTCGCGATTGCGGGCGGCAGGTTGCCCAGCGGGTTGACCAGCGAGGAGTCGATCTTGTACGCCGGCTGGATGCGCTCCTTGCTGAACGGGTCCGGCTTGTTTCCGAAGTCAAAGAAGAGGCTCCAATCGATCGCCCAGACGTCGGGAAACTCGCGGAAGCCCGTCAGGTTCGGCACGTTGGGATCGAGCGAGAAAATGACCTGCCGGTCCGGGAGCGTCGTGTTGAGCCGGTAGATCGGCCGCACCATCGAGTGCCCGAAGCGATAGGCGGCGACGGAGAACTCGACCGGGATGAACGGATCGTTCTTGAAGGTGTAGAACTTCAGATTGGGTTTGTCCGGGCTCGGCAGGATCTGGTTGAGAGTCTCTTTCCCGATGATCGTCGGCAGGAAGTCGTGGAGGACGACCCACTGGTAGTGCCAGCGGACGATGCGCTGGATCGTGGCGAAGTCGGCCTGTGCGTGCAGGACGTCAACCACACGGTTGTGGAAGCGGATGAAATTCGCCTGGAGCTGGGAGACGATCGTGTTCTCGTCGTTGCGCGGATCGCCGATGATCGCGCGTTTGGGGCCCGTCGCCGGCGCATTGCGTTGCAGGTCGCGGGTGTTCGCGTCGTGCGGGTTGCCGGAGAGCGGCCGACCGAGCAGCATGTGCAGGCCGTCCGAGGCGTAGAGATATGGCTGGTCGTCCGGCCCGCGGCCGTAGAGGTTGTCGAGGTCGAAGCGCGGGGTGCGGAAGTCGACGAGCGCGTTGGGGTCGTTCTGCTGCTGCAAGCTGCTGGCGGGGTCGAAAGTGAGGTCGTGATCGATAAACTGGCCCAGGTAGGTATAGCCGGCGCTGATACCGCTGTTCTCCTCGTCATCCGGAGGCTTGGCGGTCTCCGGCGTGGGGTCCGGCTCGAACTCCGCAACCATGCGAGAGCCCAGGGTAGTCAGGCTCCCTTCGGAGTGTTTCGCCGGCGGGAGTGTCCGGAACATGCGGCCGAAACGGCCTTCGAACTGTTGCGACGAGGCCACGGTCTCGAGACCGCGGACGATTCCGTGCCTGTGGATGGGGCTGTCGGACATGATCTGATCCTCTCGGGCTTCAAGGTGCCGCGATCGGCACACTCATGTGTTTCGCTTTCTGGTCGCCGTTTCCGACACGGCGCCCGGTAGTTGCAGCTTTAGACGGACGAGGGACGAGAGTTCACTGTCGAATCTGGCGCTGCCGCCGAGGGGGTGGGAGTAGAGCCAGTTCGTCCCGCTCCACGCACCTCGTTCATCCGCTCGGCCGAGAGGGTCGCGAGGAGGCCTCCGATCTTCTCCTTGGGGACGGTCTGGACGTGATCCAGGTTGACCGCGGAGGCTCTGGGCAACCCATCGGCCTCGGTCAGCAGCACTTCCGACGGAATGTCACGAATGGTCGTCGTGATGGGTGCGATCGTGACCTAGCCGAGGTAGTCGAGCACAGAGCTCCGGGTCAGGATGAGAACGGGCCTCTTCTTGCCGGGGCTGGTGAACCTGCACCAGCGGATCTCGCCGCGCGTCATCAGTCGGGCCAGACTTGTTCGCCTTCCCAGACGTCGAGCTCGCCGGGCTGAACCGGAAGTCGTTCATAGCCAGCCCTGTGGCGGCGTTCCATGTCACGCTCCTGAAGCTCGGTGAGGGCGGCGCGGAGAGCATCGCGGGTAAAGGCCGAACGGGTCGTGCCGAGAGCTTGGGCGGCGGAATCGACCTGCTCCACGAGGTCTTCATCGAGGGTCATCTGGACTGTTTTCATGGCGAATCTCCCAGAGAGCCAGGGCCGCTCTAGCTATTCTCATCCACATCGACGAGAGGGTCAAGAACGCCAGCTGACCGAAGCGGCACACCCTTGCCGACTCGGCCGGCAGCGGGCGCAGCGCTGCCGGCTCGTCCGGAATACAGCCGGACCTTCCGGATAGCATTCCACGGCCAGCGCACGCTTTCCCGACGCTGGGGAGCACCAACCTCGGGCTCCGAGCCGCCTCGTTCGCTCGGAGTGCCACCCGTTTCGCTGGAGTGCCAGCCGTTTCGCCGGGAGATCATTCCCGCGTCCGTGAATGCCATCCCCGGCATTGCTCGTCATCTCAAGACTTGCGCGACTCACGCAGAAGCTACGGAGCTAGCGCAGAACTTGCGGAGGTCGCGCAGGCCTTGCGGAGGTCACGCAGTGTCTGCGGAGATCGCGCAGAGTTAGCGGAGCTCACGCAGATCTTGCGTGAGTCGCGCAGCTTCTGCGGAGGTCCCGCAGACTCTGCGGGAGTCGCGTAGCTCATGCGGAGATCGCGCAGAGCTTGCGCGAGTCGCGCAAAGCTGGCGATCGTCGCAAATTTCGCGGGAGCTGATACAGTTCGCCGGGAAATCGTGCACTCGCTCCGTTTGCCTTTCCGGGCCTCCGGTATCTCTTCCCGGCGGCGGATAGGCGAAACATCGCGGCGGAACTCTTGTTTCACTGGCGGCAGCGCTACTTTTGGGAGGGAAACGATATGGCCTCGAAGGGACGATCTCTCGCCGAGCGGATAGCGACCTGGAACTCGCTGCGTACGAACCTGCGGCAAGACGTGACTGACCTGCCGCAGGTCGCCAGCGACCTCGACGGGATGGATCAGCTCGCCGCCGAGGCGCAGGCGCTATTCGGCCAGATCCAGGTGCTCCGCGGGCAGGTGCGGGTGGCGACGCTCCGCCTGCGGAAGGTGGGGCGCGACGGCGACATGCTGCGCAGCCGGATCGGCGCCACTCTGCGCGGAGCGCTCGGCTTCGAGGCCGGGCAGCTCCTCAAGTACGGCTTCCGGCCGCGCACGCGGCGGATCATCGAGGTTACGGAGCCGGGGGCTGCACCAGCGCCTGCGGCGACGGAGATCTCGGTGCCGGTGGAGATTTCGGCGCCGGCGGCGGAGCCGGTGGCGGAGGCTTCGGAGGGCGCCGCGTGAGGATGACGGTGGCGCCGACCTCGGACTCCACCAGCTTCCTCGTCTCCGCCTCCAGCTTCTCGCCGTTCAGCCGGCGGTCGGATGGTTTCATGGCAGTCCACTGGCCGCGATCACTCGGCCAGCACCCGGTGGACGAGCTGCACGCAGACCGAGCCCTCGCCGACCGCCGCGGCCACCCGCTTGACGCTCCCCGCGCGCACGTCGCCGACCGCGAAGATCCCGGGGCGGCTGGTCTCGAAGAGGAACGGCCGGCGCGCCAGCGGCCAGCCCGCCGCCCGCAGCTCCTCGGCGCCGAGGTCGGCGCCGGTCTTGACGAAGCCCTTGTCGTCCACCGCCACGCAGCCCGCGAGCCAGCCGGTGTTGGGCCGCGCGCCGGTCATCATGAAGACGTGGCGGACCTCGGCGGTGGTCCCATCGCCGCCTGCCGCGTCGAGCCAGGTGACGCGCTCGAGCTGGCTCTCGCCGTCGAGCGCCACGATGCGGGTGCGGGTCCGCAGCTCGATGTTGGGGGTCTCCTCGATGCGGCGGATCAGGTAGCGCGACATGCTCTCGGCGAGACCGCTGCCGCGCACCAGCATATGGACCCGTCGGGCCTCGCCGGCCAGGAATACCGCCGCCTGGCCCGCGGAGTTGCCGCCGCCGACCACGATGACCTCCTCCCCCGAGCAGAGCCGGGCCTCGACCTTGGTGGCGCCGTAGTAGACGCCGGCGCCCTCGAACCGCGCCAGGTCGGCCAAGTCCGGCCGGCGGTACTCCGCGCCGCTGGCGATGACCACGGAGCGCGCCTCGACGGCGTCGCCGCCGGCCAGCTCGAGCCGAAACCGGCGGCCGGCGCAGGCCAGGCGGACCGCAGTCCGGGCGACGCTCACCTCGGCGCCGAACTTCTCCGCCTGCACGAAGGCGCGCCCGGCCAGCTCCAGCCCGGAGATCCCGGTGGGAAAGCCCAGGTAGTTCTCGATCTTCGAGCTCGACCCGGCCTGCCCTCCGGGCGCGTAGGCCTCGAGCACCAGGACGTCGAGCCCCTCGGACGCCGCGTAGACGGCGGTGGAGAGGCCGGCCGGTCCGGCGCCGACCACCACCAGGTCGCGGAGCGCGCTGGAGTCGACGGCGTTGAGCCCGAGGCACTCCGCCACCTCCTCGACCGTCGGCTGCTTGAGCACGCGCTCGCCCCGGCAGATCACCACCGGCACGTCGCCGGCGCCCAAGTGGAAGTGGTCGAGGAGCTCCCGGACCGGCGGGTCGAGGTCGACGTCCAGATAGGTGTAAGGCCGGCCGTTGCGGGTGAGGAACTCCTGCAGGCGCAGCGTCCCCGCCGAGTGGCGGGAGCCGACCAGCGCCAAGCCGCCCTGGCCCCTGGCCACCAGCTCCACGCGCCGGAGGATGAAGGCGCGCAGGAAGATCTCGCTCAGCTCGGCATCGGTCTGCACCAGCGAGCGCAGGCGGTCGCGGTCGATCTCCAGGGCCCGGGTGGCGCCCTGCGCCCGCCCGCGCACCACGGTCCGGCGCCGCTGGGACAGCATGTCGACGTCGCCGGTGAACTGACCCGCCTCGTGCACGACCACCACTTCCTCGGCGCCCCCGTCAGGCTGGAGGATGGCGATCGCGCCCTCGACGACGACGAAGAAGGGGATGCCCTCCGCGCCCTGGTCGAAGACCAGCTCGCCGGAGGCGAAGCGCCGCTCCCTGGCGAAGGGCGCCAGCCGGGCGATCTGCTCGGCCGTGAGGTGCGGGAACATCTGCTCGTCGCGCGCGGACGTCTCCGCCGCCGCCGGATGAGCGTCCGGGCGTTCGTCCGTGGTCACGGCTGCTCCTCGCGGCGCTGCCGCAGGCGTTCGGCGCCGTATTGGCCTTTGATGCAGTACTCGCAGGTGCAGAAGGGCGGCTTGCCCTTGGCGCCCGGAAAGAAGCGCCAGCCCACGACCTGCGGCAAAGAGCGCACGCGGTGGATCTCGTTGGCGGCGATCCGCCGCGGCACCAGGACCTCCCAGCCCTCCCGCACCTCGGAACCAAGAAATTCAGCCACCGCCTCGGCCGCGCTCATCTCGCGATGCCCCTGCCGGTAGTGGCCGACCCAAACGGGCTCGCGGTCGGAGATACGGAAGTAGATACCCGCGATCGGTCCTTCACCGCGCCGCTTCAACTCGCGCAGCCACTGGTGGGAGACGAAGAACGACGGCGTGACGGGAAGCGCATAAACGCCGCCAGGCAGAGCGCCGGCCGGCCGCCGCAATCGCGAGATGCCACGGCGCCGGATGCGCGCCACGCGGGCCTCTGGTGCAAGATGAACGAGCATCGCCATGATCGCGCCGGACTCTATCGCACGCGGTCGCAGCGTGGGTTGACGCTGGTGGAGGTCTCGGCCGCGGCCGCCGACCTGGTGACCAGCGCCAACTCCGGGCGCATCACGCGGGTGCGCTAGGGCGCCGCCACCAGCTTCCTCGTCTCCGCTTCCAGCTTCTCGCCGTTCAGCCGGTGGTCGGCGGGGAGCGGCTTGCCGACGTGCATGACGTAGGCGGGGACGGGCGGCTCGCCTCCCCACTGCTGGCCGCGCGGATAGAGCAGGTAGGTGTCCCAGGCCCTCGTGCCCTTGAGGCCCAGCGGCTTCTCGAAGGCCTCGGCCAGGGTGTGGACGGGAGTCCAATAGTGGGTAGCCCGGCGGTCCGGGAGGAAGGCGGTCGCCGCCGGCACGTCTTCCTTGGTTTCCTTCTCGAGCATCGGCCCCCAGACGACGTAGACGCGGAGGGTCGGATCGGCGAGCTTGTCCAGCACGTAGCGTTGCACCACCCGGGCGCTGTTGAGGCAGAACGCTCACGTCGGCGATAGCAGGAGGATCAGGCGGACGCTGC
>DATNKQ010000235.1:0-2324 GCA_035603315.1 Thermoanaerobaculia bacterium | reverse complement strand
CGTCGACCTCGCTGTGACCGTGCCGCCGGTAGCCGATGAGGTCGACGACGACGTCCTCGCCGAAGGCGTAGCGGTAGTCGATCGCCAGCGCCGCCACCTTGAGCACCGCCCGGGCGTCCTCGCCGTTGACGTGGAAGATGGGGATCGGCAGCCGCTTGGCGACGTCCGAGGCGAACCGCGACGACTGCAGGG
Source organism: Thermoanaerobaculia bacterium (assembly GCA_035603315.1). Lineage (GTDB taxonomy): Bacteria > Acidobacteriota > Thermoanaerobaculia > Multivoradales > UBA5704 > DATNKQ01. The sequence goes on along the minus strand of DATNKQ010000235.1, from coordinate 2,132 downwards.
CCCGCGGCTCGGCGGTGAAGCCGATCAGGTTGTTGACGATGACGTGCACGGTGCCGCCGAGGGCGAAGCCGGGGAGCTCCGAGAGGTTGAGCGTCTCGGCGAGGATCCCCTGGCCGGCGAAAGCGGCGTCGCCGTGGAGGAGGATCGGCACCACCTTGACCCCCCGCTCGTCGCCCAGACGCTCCTGCTTGGCGCGCGCCCGGCCGGCGGCGATGGGGTCGACGGCCTCCAGGTGGCTGGGGTTCGAGACTAGATGAATGAAGACCTCGCGGCCGTCCCTGGCGTGAAAAGACCCCGTCGCCCCCATGTGGTACTTGACGTCGCCGCCGCCCAGGATGCTGCGAGGGTCGACGTCCTCGAAACCGGCGAAGAGCTCCGCCGCCGGCCGGCCGACGGGACACAGCATGACGTTGAGGCGCCCGCGATGGCTCATCCCCAGCACCACCTGCTCGGCCTCGTGGCGAGAGGTCGTCTCGAGCATCTCCGAGAGCAGGGGGATGAGGGACGCGACCCCCTCGATCGAGAAGCGCTTGGTGCCCAGGTAGCGGCTCTGGAGCACCTGCTCGAAGGTCTCCGCCCGGAGCGCCTCGTCCATGGCCCGCGCCAGGTCCGCCGGCGGCTGCGGGCTCTCCATCCGCTCCGCGATCCAGCGCCGCCGCTCGGGATCGGCGATGTGCATGAACTCGACCCCGAGAGTGCCGGCGTACTGCCGCCGCAGCGCCTGCACCGCGGGAGCGGTCAGGTCGCCCAGCGCCGGATGGGCCTCCGGCCGCAGCCGGTTCAGGGGGTCGAGGTCCGCCGCCAGGTAGCCCCACCGGCGAAAGGCCTCGACGGTCCGGAGGTCGGGTGCCGGCCCGTCGGCGACGGCCGGCTGCTGCTCGAGGATGACCGGGCGGGTGTCCATGGTAGGGCCAAGAATATCGTGTTCGGACGGCGGAGATCCGGGCCGGGACCGGAGTCCGCTACCCGCGGCTCGCGAGTTGTGCGACAATCCGCTGTACACCACAACGCGTCGAGGTCGGTATGAATCTTCACTTCTTGGGCTTTCTCGTCTTCCTTGCCGGTATCCTCGTCCTCCTCTACGGCTCCGGCCTCTTCGTCGCCAAGCTCGGCTTCGTGCGCCGGGCGGGTTCCACGGTGGGCACGGTGACCCGCCGGGTCGTTCGCGGCAGATCGCGCTTCTTCTGGCAGCCCGCCTGCTACCACCCGGTCATCCTCTTCCATACGCCGGAGGGCGAGCAGGTCGTCTTCCAGTCGCCGGAGCCCATGGCCGAGATCCGCTGCCGGGTGGGCACCGAGCTCGCGGTCCTCTACGACGGCGTCGATCCCGGGCGGGCGACGATCGCCGGCCGCCACTGGTACGACGTCTTCATGACCTGCTACCTGGGCGTGCTGGTCAGCGCCGCCGGGGTCGTGCTGACGGGCGGCCTGCAGCACCTCATCCGCTAGACTCGCCGGCCGGCTTCCGGTGTCACCACCTCCACCTCCGGTCCCTACATGGCGGGTGCCGCCCCTTCCCGCCGGTGCCGAGCCGCGGGGTCCGCTCGCGCGGCTGCCCTGGCCGGAGATCGCGCCGCTACCCTCCCTCGTCCTGGCCGACAGCGGCGGAGCGCCCACGCAGCCGACGAGGGTGCGCCTCGCCTGGCACGAAACCGCGCTCCACGTCCGCTTCGACTGTGCCGACCGCGACGCCTGGAGCACCTTCACGCGGCGTGACGATCCGCTCTACCGCGAGGAGGTCGTGGAGGTCTTCCTCGCTCCCGGCGCCGCCGACCCGGCGCTCTACTACGAGATCGAGGTGAGCCCCCAGGGCGTCCTCTTCGACGCCCGGGTGGAGAATCCCCACTCGCGGCGCGACACCCTGCGCGCCGATACCGCGTGGGACTGTCCGGGGCTGCGCTGGGGGGTGGGGGCGGCGGGCCCGGCGGAGGATTGGTGGGCGGCGCTCGCCATCCCCTGGGCGGCCATCGTCCCGGACGGCGTCCCGGCGCTCTGGCGGGCGAACTTCTACCGCATCGAGCGCCCGCGCGACGGCTCGGCGCCCGAGTTCAGCGCCTGGTCGCCGACCCTGGCGAGCCCGCCGGATTTCCACCGGCCGTCCCGCTTCGGCCGGCTGTCGCTGGCCAGCCTTT
>DATNKQ010000205.1:0-4693 GCA_035603315.1 Thermoanaerobaculia bacterium | reverse complement strand
TGGAGTGACCGGTGGAAATTAGCCGACCTTGTAGGGTGCGCTGCGCGCGCGCTGTTTCCTTTTGTGTAGGGGAGGGGCTTGTCTCCTCCCGGGCGGGGGCAAGCCCCGCCCCTACATAAGAAACCGCAGGAAGGGCCGTTTGAGCTCGGCTTCGACCTCGGCCTTCACCAAATCCCAATCGATGAGCTGAGCCTCACCACGTTCGACCTCAGCCTTGCGCCGTTCTATTTCTTGGAGAACTTCTTCGAGCTCTGTCATCGTGCGATTCTAGCTGTTCCTGCCGCGCCGGCCTTACCAGCCGAACAGCCGATACGCGTTGTCCCGCAGGATCTTCCGCCGCACCTCCTCGGTCAGCGGCAGGGCCAGGAAGGCTGCCAGGTTCTCCTCCATGCCCGGCACTCCGGGATCGGGCCAGTCGGTGCCCCAGAGGACCTTGTCGGCGATCTCCGGCAGGCGTGGGAGGTAGGTGAGGAGGCGCTTCGGCGGGATGCCCGAGACGTCGAGATGGACGTTCGGGTGGCGGCGGGCGAGGAAGACTGCCGTCTCCATGTAGAGGGGTCGGCCGGCGTGGGCGAGGATGAGCTGGAGGCGGGGGAAGTCGACCGCCACGTCGTCGGCCGGCATAGGATCGGCGAAGCGGTTCCGCGCCCCGGGAAAGACCGAGGTGCCGGTGTGGATCATCACCGGCAGGCCCAGCTCCTCGGCCTTGCGGTACACCTCCGCCAGCCCCGGGAGGTCGTCGCGGTAGGCGTTGGCGGCGAAGAGCTGGTGCGGCGGGTGGACCTTGAGCGCGCGGATGCCGATCCCGTGCAGGCGCTCGGTTTCGCCGCCCGGGTCGGCGGCGAAGCGCGGGTGGACCGAGCCGAAGGGGACGAGGCGGTCCGGGGCCTGGCGGGCGATGGCGGCGCAGAAGTCGTTGACCTCCGCCGTGAAGCCCATGAGGTCGGGCGACACGTAGTTGATCATGCCGATCCGCTCGATGCCGGCGCGGTCCATGAGCGCGAGCACCGCGGCCGGCCGGTGCATCAGGCGCGCCAGCTCCTCGTGGCCCGGGCGGCTCTCCATGCGCGCCCGGACGGCCGGCAGGAGCTGCGCCCAGGGCTGGATGTGAACGTGGATGTCGACGACGCCGTAGGTGAGCGCCACTACCTCCCCTTCCACTCCGCCGGCCGCTTGTCGAGGAAGGCCCGCACCCCCTCCTCCTTGTCCTCGGTCGAGAAGCAGAGGCAGAAGAGGTCGCGCTCGTAGAGGATGCCCTCCTCGATGGGCAGCCTCTGGCTGGCGCGCACCGCCTCCTTGGCGACCCGCAGGGTGAGCGGGCTCTTGGCGGCGATCTTGGCAGCCAGCTCGAGCGTCTTCGCGCGCAGCTCGGCGTGCGGCACGACCATCTCCACGAGGCCGATCTCCTTCGCCTCGGCGGCGCCGATCATGTCGCCCGTCAGGACCATCTTCATGGTCTGGCCGGGGCCGATGAGGCGGGGGAGGCGCTGGGTGCCGCCGCCGCCGGGGATCAAGCCGAGGTTGATCTCCGGCTGGCCGAAGCGCGCCTTGTCGGAGGCGATCCGCAGGTCGCACGAGGCCGACAGCTCGCAGCCGCCGCCCAGGCAGAAGCCGTTGATCATGGCGATCACCGGCTTGGGGAAGGAGGACATGACGTCGAAGATGCGCGGGCTGCGCATGGCCTCGCGCTGGTCGAAGGGCGAGCGGCCGGCGAACTCGCCGATGTCGGCCCCGGCGATGAACGACTTGTCCCCGGCGCCGGTCAGGACGACGACGCCGATGGCGGCATCGTTCTCGACCGCCGCCAGGGCGGCCAGGAGGTCGGTGCGCACCTGCTCGTTGAGGGCGTTCAGCTTGTCGGGCCGGTTGATGGTGAGGATGGCGACGCGGCCCTCCCGCTCCGTCAGGACGGTGTCAGGCATGAGATCTCTCCTTTCACCGGTGCTTCCACACCGGCTTCCTCTTCTCGACGAAGGCGGCGAGGCCTTCCTCCATGTCGGCGGTCCGGCTGAGCTCCTCGAGGTACAGGCGCTCGGTCTCCGCCAGGGCCTGGGCGAAGGGGAGGTCGCGGCCGGCGCGGACGGCCCGCTTGGCGAGGCGCGTGACGGCGGCGCTCTTCCCCGTCAGGTCGGCGGCGACCTCGGCGATCCCCATGTCGAGGCCGCCCGCCGGCACCCGCCAGGTGACGAGGCCCAACCGCTCGGCCTCCTCGCCGGTAAAGGTGCGGCCGGTGAGGAGCAGCTCGAGCGTGCGCGGCGCGCCCAAGAGCGCGGGATAGAGGGCGGCGGCGGCCGGCGGGTAGCAGCCGAGGTCGATCTCGGGCTGGCCGAAGCGGGAGTCCTCGGTGGCGAGCACGAGGTCGCAGGCGAGCGCCAGCTCCATCCCTCCCCCCAGGCAGTGGCCGTGCACGGCGGCGACGGCCACGGCGGGGAGGTCGCGGAGGCGGCGGATGGCGCCGTGGAGCCCGGCGAGCATGGCGCCGATCTTGTCCGGCGTGTGGTCCTGGACGGAGACGCCGGCCGAGAAGGCGCGGTCGCCCTGGCCGCGCAGGAAGACGAGCTGCAGCTCGGCGTCGGCGGCGAGATCGGCTAAGACCTCTCCCAGCCGGGCGAGCGTCGGCAGATCGAGGATGTTGAGCGGCGGCCGGTTGAGGGTGACGGTGGCGGTGCGGCCGTCCCGCCGGCAGAGGACGGCTTCGCTCATGGCGCTGAGCGCGCGGATCGCCGCGAGCCGGCCTGCCGGCCGGCCAGGGCGGCGCCGAAGTCGTCCCAGAGGGCCTTTTGCGGGGCCATGGCGATCAGGTTCTCGGGATGCCACTGGACCGCGCGCACCCACCAGCTGTCCCCCTTAGAATCCAGCTCGGCAGCCTCGACCAGGCCGTCGGGCGAGACGGCGGCGGCGCGCAGGCCCGGCGCCAGCCGTTTGATCGCCTGGTGATGGCGGCTGTTGACCCGGATCGGCTCGCCGGCGAGCCTTGCGCCCAGGGCGGTGTCGGGATCCGTCACCCACACCTTGTGGGCGAGGGTCTCCGGGGTGTCGTAGATCTCGTGATCGACGGGCTCGCGGGGCGCGGCTGCCGCTGCCGGCGCCGGCAGCTGGGAGGGGATGTCCTGCCAGAGCGAGCCGCCCAGGAAGACGTTCAGCACCTGGATGCCGCGGCAGATGCACCAGGCCGGAATCCGCCTTTCGCGGGCGCCGGCCAGGAGCTCCCACTCCAGGGCGTCGCGGTCGGGGATGGTTTCCAGGCGGGCGCTTGCGAGCGGCTCCTCGCCGTAGCGCTTGGGCTCGACGTCGGCGCCGCCGGTCAGCACCAGACCGGCCGCCGCGGCGATCCTTTCGCGCGCCGACGCAATTCCGGCAGCGTCGGGCAGAAGAACGGTGATGCGCTCCGCCGGGATGCCGATCGCCTGGAGGGCCGCGACGTAGGGTGCCGACTTCTCCTCGAAGCTCGCCGAGACGAGGATTTGGCCGCCGTTGGTGAGGTGGCTCAAGCTGGCCTCCCTCCGCTCCTTCGGGGGCGCGCCGGCACCGGCTTGCCTCCTGCGATGGTAGGAGACGTGGCGCTGCCAGTCGCTGCGGGAGGCCAGCTTGAGCCACTCGGACCGTGGCAAAAAACAATCATGCAGCCTGCTCGCGTTCGACTAGCGCTGCTAGGCCCATGCCTCCGGAAACGCAGAGGGTGGCGATGCCCCGCCGGCCTCCTCGCGCTTGCAGGCCATGGAGCAGGGTCACGAGGATGCGCGCTCCGGTGGCGCCGATGGGGTGGCCGAGGGCGATGGCGCCGCCGTCGCGGTTGACGGTCGCGGGATCGAGGTCGAGCTGGTGGAGACAGGCGAGGACCTGGCTCGCGAACGCCTCGTTGAGCTCGACGTCGTCGACGTCCGAGGCGGCGAGGCCGGCCGCGGCGAGGAGCTTCCGGACGGCCGGCACCGGGCCGATCCCCATGATCCGCGGCTCGACCCCCACCACCTGCCAACCGGCGAGCCGCGCGGCGATGGGCAGCCCGAGCTCTGCCGCCGCCGCCCGCGAGGCGACGACGATGGCGGCGGCGCCGTCGGTGATCCCCGAGGCGTTGCCGGCGGTGACCGTGCCGCCTTGGCGGAAGACCGGGGCGAGGCGGGCGAGCGACTCGAGAGTGACTCCGTCGCGCGGGTGCTCGTCGCGGTCGACGACGACCTCGCCCTTCCTGCCGGGGACGCGGACGGGCACGATCTCGGAAGCGAAGCGGCCCGCCGCCCGCGCCCTCTCGCAGCGCGCCTGGCTCTCGAAGGCGAAAGCGTCGGCGGCGGCGCGGTCGATGCCGGCCTCCGCCGCCAGCTCCTCGGCCGTCTCGCCCATGACCATTTGGGAGAGCGGATCGTCGAAGCCGTCGCGGTACATGCCGTCGACGATCTCGGCGTTGCCCAGCCGGTAGCCCCAGCGGGCGCGGGGGAGGAGGTAGGGGGTGTTCGACATGCTCTCGGTGCCGCCGGCGAGCACCACCGCGGCCTCGCCGGTGCGGATGGTGCGGGCCGCCGAGAGCACCGCCTGGAGGCCCGAGCCGCAGGCCTGGTTGACGGTGTAGGCCGGGCGGTCGACGGGGATGCCGGCGCGGTAGGCGATCTGGCGCGCCGTGTTGGGGCCGCCGCCGGCCTGGCGGGCGTGGCCGAAGATCACCTGGTCGACGAGATCGGTGCGGCCGGGGGCCAGGCCG
>DATNKQ010000204.1:0-3223 GCA_035603315.1 Thermoanaerobaculia bacterium | reverse complement strand
GCGCAGGAGATCCGATGGCCAAGAAATTCGTCTCCCCTCCGATCGACCTCGGCCTGGGAGCGGCCGGTACCGACTTCACGCGCGCCGACATCCACTTCCGCGGCGTCGACCACGCAGGCCCCTCGTTCGAGGCGCGGGTCTTCCTCAACAACCCTGAGGCCGACGAGCACACCCCGCAGACGCTCGATCATGGCTACGCCGGCTCCTTCCACGTCTACGGCTACGGCGTCTTTCCGGAGGGGCCGCGGACGGCGGCCGGCAAGCCGCCGGAGGCCCCCGCCGAGCGCTACATCATGGCGACCGAGGCCGTCCGCCGGGCCGCCCATCAGGGCAAGAAGGCAACCGTCACCGTCGTGCCGGTCGTCACCGGCATGGCGGACGGCAACCGTCTCGACGCTCCGCTCAAGCTTGACGGCGTTTCGATCGTCACCTACAATCAATAAAATAAACATTCATGGCGGCCGACAAGGGAGGAAGCGCGGTGGCGACCAGTCTTCTCCTGCGCAAGAACGTTTCGAATCTGAGCGGTCCGGAGCTCGCGGCGCTGCGCGACGCCTACGCCAAGATGATGAAGATCACCGACAACCGCGGGTACAACTACTGGTCGGGGATCCATGGCGTGCCGCAGTGGTTCTGCTGGCACCACGGCCGCATCGGCAACGGCTCGAACGCCCAGCCGGTCGACCTCTTCCTCCCCTGGCACCGCGCCTATCTGATCCTCCTCGAGCACACCATGCGCGACCAGAACGCCGGCGCGGCCATCCCCTGGTGGGACTGGACATCCCTGGAGTCGCACACCATCGGCGTCCCCAAGGCCTTCGCCGACAAGTCGGCGGGCGGCAAGCCGAACCCCCTCCGCCAGGCGCACATCAAGGTGCCGCCGCAGTTCAACCGCACGACGCGGCGCTTCCCGGGCTCGCCCTCCGACCTGCCTGCCCCCGGCGAGGTCCAGGCCCTCCTCGCGCTCTCGAGCTTCAGCGACTTCACCAGCCAGGTGCAGGACATCCACGACCGCATCCACGGCTGGACCGGCGGCATGGGGGTCGTCGGCGGCAAGCAGGTCGGCGGCGACATGGGGACCATCTCGACCGCCGCCTTCGACCCCATCTTCTACTCCCACCACTGCATGATCGACCGCATATGGTATCTCTGGCAGCTGCAGCACGGGCAGAACAACATCCCGTCCACCTATCTGGGGATGACGCTCACGCCCTTCCCCCTGAAGGTCCAGGACGTCCTCAACATCCACTCGCTCGGCTACGAGTACGCGAGCGCCAGCGCGGAGGTGACCGTCCATGCCTGAACCGCGGAGCAAGAAGCAGCCGAAGGCCGGGCGGAGCGCCAAGAGCGCGCCGGCCGGGACGAGGACCAAGAAGTACCTCTCGCCGCAGATGGACCTCTCCGGCATCCAGGCCGGCTTCACCCGCGCCGATCTCGAGTTCGAGGGGCTGGACCACGCCGGCGCCTCCTTCGAGGCCCGCGTCTTCTTCAACAACCCCGAAGCCTCGGAGGCGACCGAGAAGACGCTCGCCCAGGGCTACGCCGGCTCTTTCTACCTCTTCGGCCACGGCGGCTGCTTCGGCGACTTCGGGCACTGCGAGGTGCACGGCCTGCCGCGCCCCTACGATCCCCGGCCGTCCAACCCGCTGCTGCCGATCAAGAAGACCCTGATCGCCACCGAGGCGGTGCGCCGCGCCCTGGCGCAGAGCCCGAATCTCCGGGTCACCGTCATCCCCGTGATCACCGGCATGACGGAGAAGTGCGAGCTCGCGGACGTCCTCAAGTTCGAGCGTCTGTCGATCGTCACCTACCAGTAGCGCGGGCGGGCGCCGCCCGCGCCGCCGCCTGGTATGGCGGGTGTGCTAGCTTCGTCGCGCCAGGGAGGGGACGAGATGAAGCACCACCGCATCAAGCCGGGCAGCAAGGTCGACCTGGCGGCCCTCGACGCCAGCGCGACCCCGGGGGCTCGGGGCGGGAAGAAGGGCGCCTTGAAGCTCTTCGCGCCGCTCAACCAGAAGCTGATGGTCCTGCAGAACCGCCTGTGGGCCGAGCACGGCCACAAGGTGCTCGTCGTCCTCCAGGGGATGGACACCAGCGGTAAGGACGGCACCATCAGCCACGTCTTCCAGGGGGTCAACCCCATGGGCGTGCAGGTCGCGGCCTTCAAGGCGCCCACGGCGGAAGAGCTGGAGCACGATTTCCTCTGGCGCATCCACGCCCGGGCCCCCAAGAGCGGCGAGATCGTCATCTTCAACCGCAGCCACTATGAGGACGTCCTGGCGGCCCGCGTCCGCAAGCTGGTGCCGAAGGAGACCTGGGAGGCGCGCTACCGGCAGATCAACGACTTCGAGAAGCTCCTCGCCGACACCGGCACCGTGGTCCTCAAGTTCTTCCTCTACATCAGCCGCGACGAGCAGAAGAAGCGCCTCCAAGAGCGCCTCGAAGACCCTCAGAAGCGATGGAAGTTCCGCCTGGGCGACCTCGAGGACCGCAAGCTCTGGAACGACTACGTCCGCGCCTACGAGGACGCCCTCTCCCGCACCAGCCAGGACTGGGCGCCCTGGTACGTCGTTCCCGCCAACCGGAAGTGGTACCGCAACCTGGTGGTGGCGAGCGTCCTCGTCAAGACCCTGGAAGACCTCCGCCTGAAGCAGCCCGAGCCCCCGGAGGACTTGAAGGGCGTGGTGATCGAGTAGTCAGAAGCTGAACAGGAACGGCGCGATCATCAGGACCACGCCGACGGCGAGGACGGCCCAGGGGCTGTCGAGGAAGTAGGGGAAGGCGCAGAGGGCGACGCCGGCGATCATGGCGGTCGCCTTCGCCTGCTTCTTGCCGTAGACGAAGTAGCCCGTGCCCACCGATCCGAAGATCACGCAGAGGATGAGGAAGAAGCCGGAGTCCATCGGCCGATTGAAGCGCGCCTCCTCGCTCTAGGGAACGTCGTAGCCGTCGACCTTCTTGCCCTCTAGGTACTTGTCGAACCAGGCCACGATGTGGCGCAGGCGCTCGACGCGGTGCCAGGGCTGGCCCGAGCGCGACAGCTCGTGGTTCTCGCCCGGGAACCGTACCATCACCACCGGCTTCTTCAGGTACTTGAGGGCGCGGAACATCTGCTCGCCGCCGGCGGTCGGCGGGGTGCGGTAGTCGGCCTCCCCTTCGATCAGCATCAGCGGCGTCGTCACCCGGTCGACGTGGGTGATGGGCGAGCGCGCCGCGAAGTCCG
>DATNKQ010000202.1:0-5008 GCA_035603315.1 Thermoanaerobaculia bacterium | reverse complement strand
CCGGCCCCCGCCTCTACGCCAGCGAGCTCTCCTACCGCCAGGAGAACCTGCGGCCGAAGATCGACTCGCTGACCGCGCTCGAGCCGGGGCAGATCCTGGTGCCGGCCAACTTCAACCCGGCGAACCAGGTGTTCGAGCCGGCCCACCCCAGCCGGGACGGCATTTTCGTCAGCCTGGAGCCCGCCCAGGCCGACGAGGGGGGGAGAGTCAAGCCGCTGTGGAAGAAGGGCTACCGGTCGCTGCGCTGGACCGCCTCCGACCCCAACGACGACCGCCTGACCTACGAGCTCTCCTTCCGCCCCGCCGCCGCCGGCGATCATGAAAACGGCCCGTGGCGGAAGATCGCCGACGACCTGTCGGAGGACTACTACAGCTTCGACTCGACGGTCCTCCCGGACGGCGTCTATCGCTTCCGCCTCGTCGCCTCGGACCGCCGCTCGAACGACCCCGACACCGCCCTCTCGGCCGAGCTGGTGAGCGAGCCGGTGGTCGTCGATCACACGCCCCCCGCGCTCGGCGCGGTCGAGGTCGCGGACGGCGTCCTCCGCGTCGCCGTCAAGGACGAGCTGTCGCCGCTCCGCGAGGCGGTCTATAGCCTGAACGCCGGCGACTGGAAGCCGGCGCGGTCCGCCGACAGCCTGCTGGACGGCCACGCCGAGACGCTGCTCATCGACCTGCCGCATCCCGGCCAGCCCGGCGACCTTCTGCTGCTGCGGGTCACCGACGCCGCGTACAATGTGGTGACGTTCGATCTCTCGCACCATCTCTCGAAGAGCGGGCAATGAAGCCGGTCGAGGCGTTGAGGGGCCGCCGATGAGCCAACGACGGATCGCCGTCTACCCGGGGTCTTTCGACCCCATCCACAACGGCCACCTGGACATAATCGACCGCTGCCGTCCGATCTTCGACGAGGTGCGGGTGGCGGTGCTCGAGAACGAGGAGAAGCGGCCCCTCTTCACCGTCGATGAGCGGGTCTCGCTCATCGGCGAGCTCATCGCCGGCCGCCCCGACTGCCGCGTCGAGAGCTTCTCCGGCCTGCTCGTCGACTTCATGGAGCGGGTCGGGGCGCGCGCCGTGGTGCGCGGCCTGCGCGCCGTCAGCGACTTCGAGTACGAGTTCCAGATGGCGCTCATGAACCGCCGCCTGAACCCGCGCGTCGAGACGGTGTTCATGATGCCCAAGGAAGACTACAGCTACCTGTCGAGCCGCTTGGTCAAGGAGGTCTACGCCCTGGGTGGAGACCTCACCGGCCTGGTGCCGGCGCTGGTCCTCGAGCGCCTGCGCCAGCGCCTCCGCCCGTCGGAAGTCGCGCGCGCCGTCTGAAGGCCGCGCCGGAACCCGCTGTGAAGCCGAGCATGAGCCTCGAGCGTTTCGTCCTCCGCATGCCGAAGGTGGAGCTCCATGTCCACCTCGAGGGCTCGATGCGCCCTGCTCTCCTCCTCGAGCTGGCGCGGAAGAACGGCATCGATCTCCCCGCCCGCGACGAGCCGGGCCTCAAGCGCTGGTTCCGCTTCCGCGATTTCGAGCAGTTCGTGCGGGTCTACCTGACCTGCTCCGCGGCGCTCAAGAACCCCGAGGACTTCGAGCTCCTGGCGCTCGACTTCCTGGCCGAGCAGGCGGTGCAGAACGTCGTCTACAGCGAGGTCCACTTCACGATCGCGACGCACCTCCGGGCGGGCGACGGGGTGGGGAGGGGCGAGGAGATCCGCCAGGCGCTCCAGGCGGCGGCGCGGGAGGGGGAGCGGCGGCACGGCACCGTCCTCCGGCTCATCCCCGACGTGGTGAGGAACGTGGGAGTAGGCCCGGCCGACCGGACGCTCGAGTGGGCGCTCGCCGGCCGCGATCGCGGAGAGGACGGGGTCGTGGCGCTCGGCCTCTCCGGCAGCGAGGCGCGTTTCCCCAACGAGCCGTTCCGCCCCCACTTCGAGGCCGCGCGGCAGGCGGGCCTGCACACCGTGGCGCACGCCGGCGAGCACGCCGGGCCGGAGTCGATCCGCTCCGTCCTCGACGTCTGCGGCGCCGAGCGCATCGGCCACGGCATCCGCGCCGTCGAGGACCCGGCCCTCCTGGGCGAGCTTCGCGAGCACGGCGTGCCGCTCGAGGTCTGCCCCAGCTCGAACGTGCGCCTGGGAGCGGTGCCCTCCTTCGCGGAGCACCCTTTCGACCGCCTCTACAGGAGCGGCGTCCCGCTGTCCGTGGGCTCCGACGACCCGCCGTTTTTCGACACCAACCTGACCCGCGAGTACCTGCGGCTGCAGCAGGCCTTCGGCTACGACGCCGCCGACCTCGCAGGCCTCTCGCTCGCCGCCCTCCGCCAGTCGTTCCTGCCGCCGGAGCGCAAGCTGGCGCTGGAAGGCGATTTCCGGCGGCAGTTCGCTCAGCTGGGCGCGGCGGCCCTGGGCGCGCCGGTCGAGCCGCGGGTTGGAATGCAGGGCTGGACGTGAGAACCTAGGAACATGAACAGCCATTCCAATGTCATTCTGAGCGCGTGTGCAGAATTGCCAAGACCAAGCCATTGCTCCCGGGCCGAAAGGCAATTCCTCCCAGTTGTCATCCCGAGCGAGAGCGAGGGACCTGGGGGAAGGGTGGAGCGAAGGCCTTTGCTACCAAAGGTTTGGGAGGCCTCCCCCCGCCCAGGTCCCTCGCTCACGCTCGGGATGACAGACCCTAAGTTCTCGCGCCGCAACCGGGTCGGATGGTCGGCCTCCGAGAAAAATTCACAGGCTCTGAGCGCAGCGAAGAATCTGGGGGAAGGAGCAGTTCGATGAGCACGGAGATCAAGACCCCCTTGAACTGGTACACGGGCGGGGGTGCCGATACGGACGTCGACGAGACCGAGGAGTGGCTCTCGGCGCTCGAGGAGGTGGTGGACGTCGAGGGCCACGAGCGGGGGCAGTTCCTGCTCCGCAAGCTGCTCGAAAAGGGGTACGAGAAGGACATCTCGCTCCCCTTCACCGCCAACACCCCCTACATCAACACCATCGCCGCCGGCAAGGAGCCCGCCTACCCGGGCGACCGGGCGATCGAGCGGCGGATCAAGAACCTGGTGCGCTGGAACGCCATGGCGATGGTGGTGCGGGCGAACAAGAAGTACCCCGGCCTGGGCGGCCACATCTCGACCTTCGCCTCCTCCGCCACCCTCTACCAGGTCGGCCTCCATCACTTCTTCCGCGGCCGCGGCCCCGGCGGCTTCGACGGCGACATGGTCTTCTTCCAGGGGCACGGCTCGCCGGGGATCTACGCCAACGCCTTCCTCGAAGGGCGCATCGACTTGGAGCAGATGGAGGCCTTCCGGCGCGAGCTCCAGGCCGGCGGCGGCCTCTCGTCCTATCCCCATCCCTGGCTGATGCCGGACTTCTGGGAGTTCCCCACGGTGTCGATGGGCCTGGCGCCGATCACCGCCATCTACCAGGCCAAGTTCAATCACTACCTGCGGGACCGCGGCATCCGCGACACCGAGGGACGCCGCGTCTGGGCCTTCCTGGGCGACGGCGAGACCGACGAGCCGGAGTCGCTGGGGGCGATCACCTTGGGCGCCCGCGAGGGGCTCGACAACCTCACCTTCGTCATCAACTGCAACCTGCAGCGGCTCGACGGGCCGGTGCGCGGCAACGGCAAGATCGTCCAGGAGCTGGAGACCGCCTTCCGCGGCGCCGGCTGGAACGTCATCAAGGTGCTGTGGGGGGACGACTGGGATCCGCTGCTGGAGAACGACAACACCGGGCTCTTGATCCAGCGCATGAACGAGGTGCTCGACGGCGAGCTCCAGAAGTACACCGTCGAGCCCGGCGCCTACGTGCGCCGCGAGTTCTTCGGCCGCTACCCGGAGCTCCTCGACCTCGTGAAGGGCTACACCGACGAGCAGCTCAAGAGCCTCCGCCGCGGCGGCCACGATCCCGCCAAGGTCCACGCCGCCTTCAAGGCCGCCGTCGAGTGCAAGGGCCAGCCCTCGGTGATCCTCGCCCAGACCATCAAGGGCTACGGCCTGGGGGAGGGCGGCGAGGGGCGGAACGTCACTCACCAGCAGAAGAAGCTCAACGACGACGAGCTGCGCTCCTTCCGCGACCGCTTCGACATCCCCATCTCGGACGCCGACCTCCACGAGGCGCCTTTCTACCGGCCACCCGAGGACAGCGAGGAGATCCGCTACCTCAAGGAGCGGCGCCAGGCCCTGGGCGGCCCGGTGCCGGCCCGGCGGGTGAGGAAAGAGCCGCTGGCGACCCCCGGGCGCGAGACCTTCGAGGAGTTCTTCGAGGGCTCGGATCGCGAGGTGTCGACGACCATGGCCTTCGTGCGCATGCTGACCGTGCTCCTGAAGCATCCGGTGATCGGCAAGCAGGTCGTCCCCATCGTCCCCGACGAGGCGCGCACCTTCGGCATGGAGTCGCTCTTCCGCCAGTTCGGGATCTACTCGCACCTGGGCCAGCTTTACGACCCGGTCGACAAGAAGATGCTCCTCTACTACCGCGAGGCCACGGACGGCCAGATCCTCGAGGAGGGGATCACCGAGGCCGGCTCCATGTCCTCCTTCACCGCCGCCGGCAGCGCCTACGCCACCCACGGGGTCGACATGATCCCCTTCTTCATCTTCTACTCGATGTTCGGCTTCCAGCGCATCGGCGACCTCATCTGGGCGGCGGCCGACCAGCGCACCCGCGGCTTCCTCTTGGGCGCCACCTCGGGACGGACGACCCTGAACGGCGAGGGCCTGCAGCACGAGGACGGCCACAGCCACGTGCTGGCGAGCACCGTCCCCAACCTCGTCACCTACGACCCCGCCTTCGCCTACGAGATCGCGGTCATCATCGAGGACGGCTTGAATCGGATGTACCGCGATCGCGAGGACGTCTTTTACTACATCACCCTGGGCAACGAGAACTACCCCATGCCGGCCAAGCCCGCCGGGGCGGACGAGGGGATCCTGAAGGGCCTCTACAAGTTCCGGCCGGCGGAAGGCCCGCCGGGCCGGCCGCGGGTCCACCTCCTGGGCAGCGGCTCGCTCCTGCGC
>DATNKQ010000166.1:0-6309 GCA_035603315.1 Thermoanaerobaculia bacterium | reverse complement strand
CGTCGACTTGACCCGCATCTTCAGCCGCCGGGCGGCGGCGCTCGAGCAGGAGGCGGCGGAAGCGTCACGGCGGCGGGCGGAGGCCGCGCCGCTCGTCTCCGAGCTGCTCGCGCTGCCTGCGGGGCGGCGGCCCGAGCGCGTCCGCCGCGCGGCGCGCGGGAAGCCCGCACGAATCGCCCAGACGCTCCTCTTCGCCAGCCGCGAGGCGGCCGAGCCGGATACCGGCCGGGTCCTGGCGGAGCTCGCCCTCGTCGCCGCGCAGGAGATCGCCGCGGAGCAGCCGGCAGCGCTCGTCGAGGAGCTCAGGGCGGAAGTCTCCTGCCAGATCGCCGACTGCCGCCGCCGGAGCGGCGACCTCGCGGGGTCGGAAGAGGAGCTCGGCCGCGCGGCGGCCCACCTGGCGGGCGCCGTCGATTCGCTGGAGCGCGCGCTCTTCTGCCGCCACCTGGCGCGGCTGCGGCGCGACCAGGGGCGGTGGGACGAGGCGCTGGCCCTCTTCGACCGCGCCGCCGACGTCGCCGAGTCGCAGGGGGCGACGGAGGAGGCCGCCGGCTCCCTCGCCGCCAAGGGGGAGATCGAGCTCTGGCTGCTGGACCCCGACGAGGCGCTGGAAACCCTCACCTACGCCTCCTCGCTGGTGCCGGTCGGCCCGCGGCGGCTGGCGCTCCGCGTCCAGCAGGGCATCGCGCTCGCCTACGCCTACCTCGGACGCTACGCCCAGGCCTGGATGGCCGTGGCCTTCGCGCGGCGGACCTTCGCGCCGCAGGAGGGCTCTATCGAGGGGCTGGAGCTGACCTTACTGGGTGGCGAGCTCGCGGAGGGCGAGGGCGAGCTGGAGGCCGCCGAGAAGCACTTCGCCGATGCCTGGCGCGGCCTCCTCCGCCACCGCGAGCCGCACGCGGCGGCCATCGCCGGCCTCCACCTGGCGCGCTCTACCTGCGGCAGCGCCGCGGCGGCGACCTGCAGGGCCTGGTGGCCGAGATGGCCCTCCTCGCGGAGCCGCCGCGCCTACATCCCGCCCTCCTCGCCGCCATCGAAACCTTCCGCGCGGCAGCCAGGCAAGGAACGGCCACCGTCAAGCTCGCCAGCCTCGTCGCCAACCACCTGAAGCTCGCCCGCCACAACCCCAGCCTGCCGTTCGGGCCGGCCGCGGACGGTGCCGGCGCATAGGTCGCGAGAGGGCGAACCGCCCTCCAAGGAAGCGAATCAGGTGATCGGCGAACGACTGCCTCGTAGCGGAGCGTCGCTACCAATTTGAAAAGGCGCTGCTGGTCTCAGGGTTGTATTCGTGACTGAATGCAAACGGGCGAGCGCGAAGCCATGGGTCTTGCTCTCGGCTCCGGAACCGCGGCAATCTCCGCACAGCCTCTTCCATTCTAAGGCGAACACGGAGAGCAGCGCTCTGCTATCCAATATCGACCAGGTGCCCGGCCTGCCAAGCCAGGGCGTTTTACAGGGCCCTAACCGCAGTGCGTACGGTGTCACGGTCGCTTTCAAGGACAAGGACCAGAAGGATGAGGCGTATTCGGCTTGCCTCGCGGTTCTAGACGCCTTGAAAAACCGCAGAGATAGCGGGCAAGCAATGGACTCTGTGCATTCGCAGGGCAAATCGCGCCGATGGGCGCATATGCATTTCCCATTGATCGTTATCGAGGGACTGCTCTTTGACGCTCATCTCGACGGACGAGGTGAACTTATTGTGTCGGAGATAGAAAATGGGCGGGTGAGCCAAGGAGTCACAAGGGACGGAGTGACAGGTGGGATCATCGACGTCATTCGCGTCCCTGCTCTGCATGGCTATCTCGATCTTCTCGCGGCGGAGGTAGAAGCCGTGGAGAGGGCCTACGGAAGAAACCCGGAGATCTTCGGTAAGGAATTTAACCCTACTAGGGCCTATGCAGACTATCTAAAGGGCCGGTTTAGCAATCTTGAAAGAGACGATATGGATGATGAATCCTGAAACATAGCCGGCTGAACCGCTGGAAATCTGTCTGGTGGCGCCCTTCACTTCGCGCACCAGCCGGAAACCCAGGCTGAAGCCCTTGTCCGCGGGCGCGTGGGTGTAGCGCAGGGCGCAGCGGCAGCTGTCTTCGCCGAAGTACCAGCTGCCGCCGCGGATCACCCGCTTGAGCCCCCAGTCGCCGCCGCGGGCGTCCCAGAGGCGCCGCGCTCTCTCCCGCGGCGGCCCTTTCGGGTCGCGTACCGGGCCGGCTGGATAGTCGCCGTACCAATCCTCGCACCACTCCCAGACGTTCCCATGCAGGTCGTAGAGTCCCCATCGGTTGGGCTGGTAGCTGCCCACCGGGGCCGGTCTTCCGAGGAAGCGGCCCGCCGGCGTGCCGGCCAGGGGGGACCGGCCGTCGTAGTTCGCCTGGCCGGCGGTCAGCTTCGCGCCGGTCGAGAACGGTGCCCGCGAGCCGGCGCGGCAGGCATATTCCCATTCCGCCTCGGTGGGTAGCCGGAAGCGGCCGCTGCCGGAGGCTTGCGTCAGCCGGCGGATGTAGCGCTGGACGTCGTCATAGCTCACGGTCTCGACCGGACAGCGCGGGCCGCAGGTCCGGAAGTGACTGGGGTTGCTCCCCATCAGCCGGACCCACTCTCCCTGGGTGACCTCGTAACGTCCAAGGTAGAAGCCGCGCGTGATCTCCACCTCGTGCGGCACTTCGTCGGGCTGTCTCGCCGCCTCTTCGGGGTCGCTCCCCATCCGGAATCTCCCGGCGGGCAGGAGAACGAACTCCATGCCGGTCACCGGCTCTCGCCAGGACCGGCCCGCGGGATCGCTCTCCGCCCCTGTCCGAGCGCAGCCGGAAAGGAGGACCAGTGGAACGGTCAGGAGGAGGACAGCGTTCTTCCTCGACACTCCGGCATCCTGCCCCATTTCCTCAGAGGCTGTGAATTTTCTCGGAGGTCGATCATCCGGCGCGGTTGGCGCGCGAGAACTTAGGGTTTGTCATCCCGAGCGTGAGCGAGGGACCTGGGCGGAGGGAGGGCCTCCCAAACCTCTGGTAGCAAAGGGCTTCGCACCGCCGATCCCCCAGGTCCCTCGCTCTCGCTCGGGATGACAAACGGAAGAACGTGCCGGGCGAACTGAGGGCAATGGCTTGGTCTCGGCATTTTTTTCACACGCTCTCAGCCCTCCGTCCTTCGCCTCGCCAGTCACGTTTCACAGTTGTCTCGCACTTGGCTATATGTAGGCAAGCGAACAGTAGCTGGCAGTTGAACGTTCCACGGCTTCCCGAGGAGGAGGAGGATCTATGTCCCTTCCACCGCTCCGCCGTCGTCACGCCCGCCCTGTTTCCTGGTCCACTCTGTTGCTGCTCGCCGTCTTGTCCTGGCCCGCCACGGCCCACGCCGCCGCCCTCTGTCCCAACTGCAACTGCGAATGGAGCGCCGACTGCGCCATCGGTCAGACTTGCGCTTGGCCCTCGAACTGCCGGGTCTGGTACGCGAACGGCCTGAAGATCGACGGCACCTGCACCTCTGCCGGTGCCGCCGCGATCGGCGCCGAGCAGGAGGCCCTCGCGGCGCAGGCCCTCGACTCCTGGCTGCAGGCCTACGAGCGGGCCGGGATCGCGGGCGGCGAGCCCGACTCGGCGCTCGTCGCCGACGCTTTCTCCCTCCCCCTGACGCCGGCCCAGCACGGCGCCA
The DNA here is from genome assembly GCA_035603315.1 of Thermoanaerobaculia bacterium. Classification (GTDB taxonomy): domain Bacteria; phylum Acidobacteriota; class Thermoanaerobaculia; order Multivoradales; family UBA5704; genus DATNKQ01. The sequence goes on along the minus strand of DATNKQ010000166.1, from coordinate 2,661 downwards.
TCCGCCGGGCCGCCCTCCAGGTGGAGACGATCCTCTTCGGGCTGACCGGCGCGCAGGCCTCTCTCGCGGCCAACGATGCCGTCTGCATCAGCGACACGGGAGCCGCCGCCGTGACCGCAGACGACGCGCCGGCGCTCGCCAACGGGACGCTCCCCCGCCTGGGGGCGGACGACTTCGCCGCCGCCGCCATCGTCCGCGCCGCGGTGACGGCCGAGCTCCTGCGGCCGTTCCACGGCGACTTCGCGCGGATCATGGCCCGCATCCCGCGGGAGCTTCCGCGCTTCGCGGCGTCCGGCGTCTGCGCCGACGCGCGCGCCGACGGACGGTTCCCCTACAAGGACAGTCTCGACTGCCTCCACCACGAGCTCCTCAGGAGCATTCACTCGTTGCTGCCCAGGAATGGCGGCGAGGCCTCGCCGCGCGGCGGCTTCCTGGCGGATTGAGGCGCTACCACGATGCTCCGCGCCCGCCCTCCCCCTGCCGCCGCGCCCACGTTCCCGACGAGCTGTGGTCGACGTTCAACGATCATTTCATTTTCGAGGAAGGAGAGTTCATGTCGAATCGTCGTTCCTCCAAGTCGTTCCCGATCCTCGGTGTCTGCGGCATTCTGCTCTTCGCCGTCGGGGCGTGGGCCGTCGCCAGCGACGCCTTCGCCTGCCCCAACTGCAACTGTTACTACAGCAGCGACTGCGCCAGCGGCCAGAGCTGCAACTGGTCCTCCGGCTGCCGCGTCTGGTACGCCGCCGGCAAGAAGGTCGACGGCACCTGCACGGGCGCCGCCGGCGCCGTCGGCATCGAAGCCAGCCAGAGCGCCATGGCGGCGCAGGCCATGAGCTACTGGATGCAGGCCTATGAGGCCGCCGGCCGCCGCGGCGGCGATCCCGACGCCGGCCTGATCTCGAAGGCCCTCTCCGTGCCGTTGACGCCGCTCCAGCAGGGCGCCATCCGCCGCGCCGCCATCAATGCCGAGTCGCTCCTCTTCGGCATCGTCGCGGACGAGGACAACGAGCGCGCGCTCTTCACGGCGCCGAACGCCGAGACCGTGATCATCTGTCAGGTCGATCCCACCGCCGTCACGACAGCGAACGTCGCGACGCTCGAGAACGGCTCGCTCGCCCCGCTCGGCAAGATCGACGCCGGCGCCGCCGGCATCGTGCGCGAGGCGATGATCTCGGAGCTCGCGCAGCCGTACCACGGCAACTTCGCCAAGGTCATGCAGCGCCTCCCCAAGGAGCTGCCGCAGTTCGCCACCTACGGCGTCTGCGAGTTCCCGCGCGCGGACGGCGGCCGCTTCCCCTTCAAGGACGGGCTCGACTGCCTGAACCGCGAGATGCTGCGCGTCGTCCATTCCCTCCTGGTGACCGAGAAGGGTGACGACCAGCACGGCGGGAAGCTCTGGGACTAGGAAGCCTCGACGGATCCCACGGGAGAGCGGGCCGGCCTGCGCTACAGGCGGCCCGCTCCTCCCCTTTCGCCACACTGAGAGGGATAAGGAGGCTTCCTTTGGCGAAGACGCGCGCGGCGCTGCCGATCGTTCCGGCGGCCGAGGTCCGCAATTCCCGCCCGATGGGCAGATGGCGGGCGCTGTCGCTGCTCGTCGTCCACCTGCTGGTGGCGGCGCACGTCGCCCACTACCTGGCCTCCGGCCGCACGCTGTCGCCGCTCGAGCCGTCGGAGACCGGCCAGACGCTGTCGACCGGGGTGGTCAACGCCGGCGCCCTCTGCTTCGCCCTGCTGATCGCCAGCACGCTCATCTTCGGCCGCTTCTTCTGCGGCTGGGCCTGCCACCTGGTGGCCTACCAGGACCTCGCCCGCTGGCTGATGCTGAAGGCCGGCATCCGCCCGCCGCGGCCGCTGCGCTCGCGCCTCCTGCCGCTCGTGCCGCTCTTCGCCGTCTACTGGCTGTTCGGCCGGCCGCTCCTCGCCAATTGGCGGTCAGGGCCGCCGCGGCCGAGCTGGGACCTCGCCAGCACCGACCTCTGGGCCACTTTCCCGGGACCGCTGATGACTGCCGCGACGGTCTTCTTCTGCGGCCTCTTGATCGTCTACGTGCTGGGCGCCAAGGGCTTCTGCACCTACGCCTGCCCGTACGGCGCCTTCTTCGCCGCCGCCGACCGCCTGGCGCCGGGCCGCATCCGGGTCACCGACGACTGCACCTCCTGCGGCGTCTGCACCACCGTCTGCTCCTCGAACGTGCAGGTGGCGCGCGAGGTCCACCTCTACGGCATGGTGACCGACCCCGGCTGCATGAAGTGCCTCGACTGCGTCTCCCACTGCCCCTCGAACGCCCTGCTCTACGGCTTCCGCGAGACGCGCGCCGCCTCCAAGCGGCCGAAGAAGGCGAAGCGGCAGCCGCGGCAGTACGACCTCAGCTGGTCGGAGGAGCTCTTCCTGGGCGGCGTCTTCGCCCTCTCCTTCGCCATCTGGTTCAACCTCCACCGCAGCGTCCCCTTCCTCCTCTCGGTCGGCCTCGCCGCCATGACCGCGTTCCTGGCGCTGGTGGCGGCGCGCCTCGCCACCGCTCCCACCGCCGACGTCGCCAACCTGGCGCTCAAGCGGCAGGGCCGGCTGCTGCCGGCCGGGCGCGGCTTCGCCGCCGCCGTCGCCGTGCTCGGCCTCTTCCTCGCCTATGGCGCCTGGGTGCAGTGGCACACCCACCGC
>DATNKQ010000109.1:0-10635 GCA_035603315.1 Thermoanaerobaculia bacterium | reverse complement strand
TGAACGCCGACGCCCTTGTCACTGCGCGGATATTCCTTCTCCATCGCCGCCGTAATGGCGTCGAGCGCCGCCTGGGCGCCGAGCACCGTCTTTCCCGGCGCTAGGCGGCCGACGGCGTTGAGCCAGCGGAGGCCGCGGCTCCGGGTGTAGATCTCGTCGAACAGCTGCGCCGCCATGTTCAGCGGCAGCCATATCTGGGCGGTGTCGGTGGCACCTCTGAATCCCGGCGGCATCACGCCGGCGACCTGATAGCTGGCGCCGTCGAGCAGGATGCTACGCCCCACGATCTGCCGGTCGCCGCCGAAGCGCGCGCGCCAAAGATCGTCGCCGAGGACGACGACGTAGCGCGGATCTTTCGACCTGTCCTCCTCGGCGGAGAAGGCCCTGCCGAGCACCGGCGAGATTCCCAGGACCTGGAAGTAGCTGGCTGAGACCAGCTCGCCTTCCAGGTGCTCCACCCGGCCCTGCGTCTCCAGCGTGAACGAGGTCGGCTTGCTGTAGGCGCCGAGGAGGAGGAAGGCGCGGCCGCGCTCCGCCCAGTCGCGGTAGTCGAGGATGGAGACCGGCCGGACGTCCACTTCGGCGCCCCGGCGCAACACTCCGGAGACCTGGACGAGATGGGCGGCGTCCTTGTAAGGCAGACCCTGCAACAAAACGGCGTCGACCGCCGAGAAAACCGCCGAGACCATGCCGATGCCGAGGCTGAGCGAGACCAGCAGGATCGCCGTCGCGCCACTGCGCCGGCGCAGCGCTACCAGGCCGAACTGGAAGTCCTGCCAGAGATCCGCCATGGCCGTTCTCATCGATCAGCGCCCCCCACTGCCAGAGTGGCGGGCGCGACCGACGCGAAGCCTGCTTCTGACCGCTCACCGCCCGCCGCGCCGATGCGCGCGCGGATCTCCCGCGCGACGGCGCCCACCTGAGGCTCTTCGAGCAGAGTCTGGTGAGAACCCGGCACCACGACCGTCTCGACGCTGCCGCCGGTCAGGCTGCCCCAGCCCAGGGTCGAGTCCTCGCCTCCCTCCCTCTCATCCTCCACCCCGGCGGCTGCACGCAGCAGCAGCATGGGACAGCGGCTGGGACCGGGCCGGTGGCGCGCCAGGGAGCCCATCTCGGTGGAATACAGCCTGACGATCCGCCGTGCCTGCGCCGGAGCGAAGTCGCCGGGCAACCGGCCGGCGGCCTGGCATCTTTCCAGGACGAAGAGAAGTTGGTCGGCGGGCAGCCTCTCCGCCAACTCCGCCGCAGTGACCAGCACGCCTAGCTGCGCGGCAAACCAGACGAGGAGCTCTTCTTCGCTCACCTCCTCGCCGCCGTCGCGGCTCGCGGTCGGACACCTGGCGTCGAATAGAAGCAGGAGGTCGACCTCTTCGCCGGCCTGTTCGAGCCGGCGCGCCATCTCCTGCGCCAAGGCGCCGCCCAACGACCAGCCGCCGAGCAGGTAGGGTCCGCGCGGTTGCGCCTCGCGCAGGGCGTCCACGTACAGGGCCGCCATCTCCGCGACCTCGAAGCGCGGCTCGCCGTCCTGGTAGACACCCGGATCCTGGAGACCATAGACCGGCTGCTCCCGGCCTAGAGCTCGCGCCAGCGGCAGGTAGCAGAGCACTTGGCCTCCCGCCGGATGGACGAGGAAGAGGAGAGAGCGTCCGCTCTCCCCGCGCTGGATCTCCACCAGCGGCGAGCCGGCGGTCTGGGGGCTGCTGCTTTGGCTAAGAGCCCGGGCGAGCGCGGCCACGGTCGCCCCCGCGAAGAGCTGGGACAGCGGAAGGGCGCGGCCGAAGCGCTGCTCGATCCGCGCCATCAGGCTGACGGCGAGCAGCGAGTGCCCGCCGAGCGCAAAGAAGTTGTCGCCGACCCCGATAGGGTGGACGCCGAGGAGCTCCTCCCAGAGGTTCGTCAGCGTCAGCTCGACGAGGCTGCGGGGCAGCGCGAGAGGCTCGCGCTGGTGTTCGCGCTTCTGCTCGGGTGCGGGGAGCGCCTGCCGGGCGATCTTGCCCTGCGGCGTGCGGGGCAGCTCCGGGAGAAAGGTGAACGACGCAGGCACCATGTAGACGGGCAGCCGCTCCGAAACGAAGGCGCGCAGCTCGTCGCCATCCGGAGCAGGCACCTCCTGCCGTAGGACCAGATAGGCCGCCAGCCGGAGCTCTTCCGGCTGCGACTCGCCGCCCGCCGCACGCCCCAACACCACCACCTCGCTGACGGCCGGGTGCGACGCCAGGGTCGCCTCGATCTCGCCGAGCTCGATGCGGAAGCCGCGGATCTTGACCTGATGGTCGATCCGTCCCTGAAACTCGAGGCTGCCATCCGGCAGATGGCGGGCGAGGTCGCCGGTGCGGTAGAGGCGGGCCCCGGGCGAGGCCGCGAAGGGGTCGGGGAGAAAGACTGCCGCCGTGCGCGCCGCCTTGCCGAGATAGCCGCGGCCCACCCCTATACCGCCGACGCAGAGCTCACCGGAGACCCCGGTGGGAACCGGCCGCAGCGTCGAGTCGAGCACGTAGAGCCGCAGATTGGCGACCGGGCGACCGATTGGCACCGCCGCGGCGCCGATCGCCGGGGCGCTCCGCAGGACGTGATGGGTCACGTCGTCGGAGCACTCGGTGGGGCCGTAGGCGTTGAGCATGGCCACAGCGGAGTAGTGGCGCAGCCATTGCCGACACAGCTCCGGCGGCAGCGCCTCGCCGGTTGCGATCAACCAGCGCAGCGCGGCGAGCCGCGGGCGTGCAGCTCCGCGATGCGCCGCCTCGTCCACGATGGCCGCCAGCAGGGAAGGCACGGTCTCCAGCACCGTGACCCCCGCGCGGTCGACCTCGGCGAGCAGACGCGCCGGGGCGTGTGCCACGGCGTCGGGAACGACGAGGACTCGGCCGCCGGCGAGCAGCGCCGCCAGCAGCTGCCAGACGGAGATGTCGAAAGCCGCCGGCGCGGTCTGGGCGACCACGTCGGCCGGGCCGAGGCCGAGGTCGCTCACCTTGGCGAGGAGATGGTTCAGCAGACCCCGGTGGTCGACCATTGCCCCCTTGGGCCGGCCGGTCGAGCCCGAGGTGTAGATCACGTAGGCGAGATCGCCCGGCGCGGCGAGGCCGGCCGGCGGAGCCGCGGAATACCTCGAGATCGCCTCACGGTCGCGGTCCAGACAGACCACTTCGAGGGGCTGACCGAAGTCGGCCGGCAGGAGATCGCGCAGGCCAAGGACGGTGACGAGGACCGCCGGTGCGCAATCTGCCAGGATGTGCTCCAGCCGCTCGCGCGGGTAGGAAGGGTCCAAGGGGACATAGGCTCCGCCCGACTTGAGCGCCGCCAGCAGGGTCACCGCCAAATCCGGGGAGCGGCGCAGCAGCACGGCCACCCGCCGGTCGGTCTCGACGCCCAGCCTCCGCAGGTGATGCGCGAGCCGGTTGGCCCGCCGCTCCAGCTCACCGTAGGTCAGGAACTCCGTTCCCTCCTCGACCCCGCCGCCGGAGAGCACCGCAATGGAATGCGGCAGGCTCTCCGCCTGGCCGCAGATCAGCTCGTGCGCGCAACGGTCCCGCGGCCAATGGACGGCCGAGTCGTTCCACTCCAGAAGGAGCTGGTGGCGCTCGGCAGCGTCGAGCCAGGGGATCTCGGCAAGCGGCGCCTCGGGATCCGCGATTCCGCCTTCGACCAGACGCTCCAGGCTGCGGGCCAGCCGCGCCGCGGTCGTCCGGTCGAAGAGGTCGGTGTTGTAGAGAAACGCACCCGCGAGCTGGCCCGCGGTGTCCATCAGCACGAGCTCGAGGTCGTAGGGAGCGGACCGGTTGTGAACCGGCAGCGGCGTCGAGGTCACGTCGCCGGCCAGCTCCACGCCGGCTGGTGGCGCCGCGGGAAGCAGCACGAAGAGCACCTGGAAAAGGGGCGACCGGCCCGCATCGCGATCCGGGCGAGCGGCTTCGACGATGCGCTCGAACGGCAGCTCGGCGTGCGAGAAGGCGCCCAGGCAGGTCTCACGCGCCCGTGCCACCAGGGAGCGCAGGCTGGGACCTCCGGAGAGGTCGAGCCGCAGGACCACGGTGTCGATGAAGAGCCCGATGAGCCTTTCCACCTCCGGCCGGCTGCGGTTGGCGACCGGCGAGCCCACCATGAGGTCCTCCTGGCCGGTGTAGCGGTGGAGCAGCGCACCGAAGAGGGCGAGAAGGACCATGAAGAGGGTGGCTCCCTGGCGCTGCGCCAGCTCGCGCAGCCGATCGGCGCAGGCTAGCGGCAGGTCGAAGTCCAAGCGGTCGCCGGCGGCGGTGGCGACGGGAGGGCGCGGCCGGTCGAGGGGCAATGCGAGGAGACCCGAAGCGCCGGCCAGGCGCTGCCGCCAATAGGCGAGCTGGCTCGCCAGCGCTTCCCCTTGGAGCCGCTCACGCTGCCAGGCGGCGAAGTCCGCGTATTGGATGGGAAGCGGGGGCAACCGGCTGGGGAGACCGACGGCAAAGCCGCGGTAGAGGGCGCGCAGCTCGCCGAACAGGACGTCCATCGACCAGGCATCGCAGACTGTATGGTGGAAGGCCAGCAGCAGCGCGTGCTCTCCGGCGCTGCAAGCCAACAGCAGGAAGCGATAGAGGGGGCCCTGGCCGAGATCGAAGGTAGAGATGGCCGCCGCGGCGGCGAGGCGCTGGAGCTCCCCGTCGGCGGCGGCAGGCGCCAGACCCGCAAGGTCGACGAGGGGCACAGCCAGATCGCGATAGCGCGCGATCACCTGCACCGGCCCTCCATCCTCCAGCTCGAAGGTGGCGCGCAGCACGTCGTGCCGGCGCACGACCTCGGCGAGCGCCGCCGCCAGGGCGACGCGGTCGAGATGGCCGCTCAAGCGCAGCGCCTCGGAGATGGTAAAAGCGGCATTGCCGGGCTGCAGGCGGTCGAGGAACCACATGCTTTGCTGGGCGAAAGAGAGAGGAAAGCGGCCGGCGCCGGCGCCACGCGGCCGGATGGCCTCCGCATGCGGCGCCGTCAACCTCGCGGCCAGATGGCGCCGCAGGAGCTCCTGCTTCCTGGGGCTCAAGCGCGCGATGGGCGACTCGGTGGCGATACTTTCATGCCCCAAGGATCGGCTCCTCAGATCTCGAATGCGAACCGCTCGGCGGCCGGCGGCGGCGTTGCCGTGGACTCCAGCTCCTCTGCCTCCCCCGCACCCTCGACGCCATCGAGTGGGATGTCCAGCAAGGCCTGTCGGGGGTCCTTGGCCACCCTCGCCAGCAGGAGCGACAGGCGGTCGAGCATGCCGGCGACCGTAGAGGCTTCGAAGGCATCCTCGTCGTAGGTCAGGCTGAGCTGTAGGCGGTCGCGCCGCGCCTCTGCCCAGAGCGTCAGGTCGAACTTGGGAGCGCGATGGTCGGTGGCCACCAGGCTGAGGTCGAGACCCGGCGGTCCGGTATCGGGGAGCGCCGCGTCCAGCAAGACGAACATGACGTCGAAGAAAGGAGTGGCACGCGCCTGTCGCGGTGGGCGTAGCTCTTCCACCAGGCGCTCGAAGGGGACATCCTGGTGTGCATAGGCACCGAGCGCCACCTCGCGCACCCGCCGCAGGAGCTCTCGAAAGCTGGGATTGCCCGCGAGATCGGTGCGCAGCACTAGGGTGTTGGTGAAGAAGCCGATCAGCGGCTCGATCTCGATGCGGTTGCGGTTGGCGATCGGGCTGCCAACGGCGACGTCGTCCTGGCCCGAGTAGCGGTGGAGCAGGCCTTGGAACGCCGCCAGCAGGGTCATGAACAGCGTCGCTCCCTCACGGCGGCCGAGCATCTGCAGCTGCGCCAGGAGCGTGGCCGGCAGCACGGCGCTGACCGTCGCCGAGCGCAAGGTCGCCGTCCCCGGCCGCCGTCGCCTGGGCAGGCGCAACGGCCGAAGAGGGCCCGCCAGACGCCGGCGCCAGTAGGCGAGCTGGGCCTCCAAGGCCTCGCCCTGCAGCCAGTGCCGCTGCCAGATGGCGAAGTCGGCGTACTGCACGGCCGGCGCAGGCAGGTTGGCGCCCGCAAGGCCGGCGCCCAACGCGGAATAAACCGCCGCCACCTCGCGCACTAGGAGGCCCGTCGACCAGGCGTCGCAGACGATGTGGTGCAGCACCACCGACAGCAGATGCTCCTCCCCGCCGAGGCGCAGCAGCGAGGCGCGCAGCAGCGGCCCGCACGCCAAATCAAAAGGCTGCCGCGAAAGCTCGGCACAGCGCCGCAGGGCCTCCGGCAACCGCGAGGCATCCGGCAGAACGCGCAGATCGACCAGCGGGACGCTCACCGGCGAAGGTGGACCCACCACTTGCACCGGCAGGTCGTCGCGCTCCGCGAAGGAGGTGCGCAGCACCTCGTGCCGGCGCACCACGTCCTCCAGGCCCACCGCCAGGGCGGCGGGGCGGAGAGGGCCGGCGAGGCGCAACGTGAAGTCCTCGTTGTAGGCCGGGCTGCCGGGCTGGAGGCGGTCGAGGAACCAGAGCCGCTCCTGGGCGAAGGAGAGCGGCGCCTCGACGCCGCGCGGCTGCGGCACCAGCGGCGGCGCCTGCGCCGCTCGAGCGCCGCGGGCCGACTCGAGGGCGCGCGCCTGCTCCGCGAGCACCGGCGCGGCGAAGAACTCGCGCAGCGGCAGCTCCACGCCGAGCCGCTCGCGCACCCGCGACGCCACGCGAGTGGCGAGCAGCGAGTCGCCGCCCAGGACGTAGAAGTCGTCTCGCGCATCGACCACGGGGACGCCGAGCACCTCCTCCCAGATGGCCGCCAGCAGCTCCTCGACGGCGGTGCGCGGCCCCGTTGGGACGTCTCCGGCGCGCGGAGCCGCCGCCGGGTCGGGCAGAGCGCGTCGATCCACTTTGCCATTGGCGGTCAGCGGCAAGGCGTCGAGGACGACGAAGGACGCCGGCACCATGTAGGCGGGGAGCGCGGCGGCGAGTCGGGCACGTAGCATTTCCGGCAGGATCGTTCGCCCCTCCTCCGGCACGACGTAGCCGACCAGGCGGAAGGCCCGCCGGGGCTCGCCCGCGGAGGCCGGCGCCGCCGGTAACGCGGTCGCCGCGGTCTGACGCACCCCCGGGCAGCGGGCGAGGGCGGCCTCGATCTCGCCGAGCTCGATGCGGTGACCCTGGATCTTGACCTGGAAGTCCTCGCGGCCCAAGAACTCGATGTCGCCGCTCGGCAGCCAGCGCCCCAGGTCGCCGGTGCGGTACAGCCGCTCGCCCGTGCCCGGCGCGGTCACGAAGCTCGCCGCCGTCTTCTCCTCGTCCCGCCAATAGCCCCGCGCCAGACCCCGCCCGCCGATGTAGAGCTCCCCCGGCGCCCACAGCGGCCGCGGCTCCAGCCGCGAGTCCAGCACGTGAAAGCTCTGATTGACCATCGCCTGGCCGTACGGCACGCTCCGCCAGCCACCATCCACCTCGCCAATGCGATAGAGGATCGACCAGATCGACGCCTCCGTCGCTCCCCCCAGGCTCACCACCTCCACCTCGCCGCGGCACAGCCCGCGCAGACGATCCGGCAGGCTCAACGGCACCCAGTCGCCGGACAGCAGCACCAGCCGCAGCGACTCCGGCAGCAGGGCTCCCCGCCCCTCCGCGTGCTCCACCAGCATCTCCAGCAGGGCCGGCACCGTATTCCACACTGTCACCCCGTGCTCGACCATCAGCTCCAGCCAGCGACCCGGATCACGGCTCGCCGACGCCTCCGGCAGCACCACCGCGCCGCCCGCGCCCAGCAGCCCGAACAGGTCGTACACCGAGAGGTCGAACGACAGCGACGACACCGCCAGCACCCGATCCAGAGATCCCACCCCGAAGCGCCGGTTGACGTCGATCACCGTGTTGAGCGCCGACCCGTGCTCGATCATCACCCCCTTCGGCACCCCGGTCGACCCGGAGGTGAAGATCGTGTAGGCCAGCTCCCCGGCCTCCAGCCGCGACTCCGGCCACGGTCCCTCCTCCTCCGCGCTGCCGTCCACCGCCAGCACCGTCACCCCCGCCGGCCATTCCAGCGCTGCCACCAACCGCGGCTGGGTCAGCGCCACCCGCACCTCCCCGTGGCCCAGCAGGTAGTCGCGCCGCTCCCGCGGCAGTTCGGCGTCGATCGGCAGGTAGGCAGCCCCGGCGCCCAGCACCCCCAGCGCCGCCACCACCTGCTCCCAGCCCTTGCTCATCACCACGCCCACCAACGTCCCCGGCTCGACCCCCCGCTCGCGCAGCCGCCGCGCCACACCGCCCGCCAGACGATGCAACTCGCGATAGCTCAGCCGCCGCTCCGCCGACAGCACCGCCGGACGCTCCGGCTGCCGCGACGCCTGCGCCAGGAACGGCCCGTGCAACAGCCCCACCGCCGCCGCCGCCGCCGTGGCGTTGGCCGCCGCGTACAGCGCCAGATGCGCCGCCGGCACCCGCAGCGGCGCCACCTCCCCCCAGGCTTCCTCCGTCCCTGCCAGCCGCTCCAGCAGCTCCACGTAGGCCGCCAGCATGTCGTCCAGGAGGCCCGCCGGGAACAGGTCTTCGACGGCATCCCAATTGAACACCAAACCCCCCGCCTGCTCCGCCACCTGGTGATCCAGCCAGACCTGCGGCGTCTGGCTGATGCCGAAGCTGCCGGACAGGGAGAGCTCGGCAGGTTCCCGCTCGCCCGGCGTCGCGCGGGGGCGCAGGGTCAGCATGCTGGTGAAGACCACCGGCGCGGCCACCGCCGGTTGGCGGCGCCGGCGCGCCAGCTCGCGCAGCACGCGCACGCCGCTGACGTAGCGGTGATCGAGGTGGTCCCAGAGCCGCTGCTGGAGCCGCTGCGCACGCTGCACAAAGGTTGCCGCCGCCGCCCCATCGACCTCCAGGAGCGTCAGAGAGGTGAAGTCGCCGACGATACGATCCACCTCGGGGTGCAATGGCAGGCGGTTGAAGAGTGTCAGGTTGAGGGTGAAGCGCGGGCTCTTCGACCATGCCGCCAACACCTCGCCGAAGGCGGCCAGCACGGCTGCCGAGGGGGTCAGCCCGGCGCGCGCGGCGAAGGCCTTGAGTCTCTCCCAGGCTGCCGGCTCGAGGCGGCCCACGCGGCGCCCGAACCGCATCTGCTGGAGGCTGCCGGCGGGAGCCGCCAGAGGCAGCTCGGGGGCCGGCGGCAGAGTGTCGAGACGGCTCTTCCAGTAGTCCAGCGACCGGCGGACGAGATCGCTCTCGTCGAGCGCTGCCACGGCCATTACGTAGTCGCGGAAGGTTGCCGCTGGCGGCGGCGGCACCGCCGCCGGATCGCGGTAGAGGCGGCGCAGCTCGTCGCCGAGGAGCTGCACGCTCCAGGCGTCGCCAATCAGGAAGTCGAAGCTGACGTGAAAGCGCACCCGCCCGCCGGCGAAGCGGGTGGCGCGGATCTCGAACAGTGGCCACTGCTCGGCCGGCAGCACTTGGTGGGACATACGCTCGCGCACGGCAAGCATCCGGCGCTCGGCGGCGGCCGGCTCTTCGTCCTGCAGATCGAGGACGTCGACCTCGTAGGGCGGGACCTCGGGCAGAACTTGCTGGCGCCCGTCCGGAAGCATCACCGCGCGCAGCATGCCGTGGCGCGCGATCAGCAGGCGCAGGCTGCTCGCAAAGCGCCCCAGGTCGATTCCCATGCCATCCACCTCGAAGTAGCTGTGCGTCCCCACGCCGCCCAGCTCGAAGGCGCCTCCGCGGCCGATCCAGTAGGCGCCCTGGACGTCGGTCAAAGGGAAGGGCTGGTGCGCGGCGGCCAGATCGGGGACGACGACAGGGAGCACTGCGGCTTCCTCCGCCGGAGCGGCCGCCGACCGCTCGCGCGCGGCGAGCGCCGACGCCATGTGGGCCACCGTCGGGGTTGCGAACAGCTCGCGGAGGGGCAGGTCCACCCCGTAGGCGCGGCGCACCTCGGCGGCAATGCGAGTGGCCAGCAGCGAGTGGCCGCCCAGCTCGAAGAAGTCGTCGTGGACGCCCACCGCCTCGACACCGATCTTCTCCTCCCAGAGAGCGGCGATGCGGCGCTCGCGCTCGTCGCGCGGCGCCAGGTAGGCGGTCGCGAGCTGCCGGCGCGCGTGGGCCGCCGGCAAGTCTCCTGGGCCCGCCGAGGCCACCGCCGGGGCCGGTTCCGCCAGCACCGCCGCCTTCGACAACATCCCAGCAGTCGAGGGCCGCGGTGGCGGATCGATCCAGTAGCGCAGGGGCTCGAAGGGGTAGGTCGGCAGCCGCAGCCGGCAACGGCGCTGGCCGGCGTAGAAGGCCGCCGGGTCCACCTCGAAGCCCACCAGCCAGAGGCGCGCCACCGCCTGCAAGAGCACCTGGAGGTCGTCGCCCGCCACCACGGGGTGGCGCAGGGCCGACACCACGGAGTGGCGCGGCCCCAGCGCCGGATGCCGCCGCGCGAGGCTGGCGAGAGTCTCTCCCGGACCGACCTCCAGCAGCACGCGGCCCGGCTCGGCGAGGAGCGTCTCGAGGCCGACGGCGAAGCGCACCGGCTGGCGCAGGTGGCGCACCCAGTAGCGCGGATCGGTCGCTTCCTCCGCCCGGATCCAGGTCCCCGTGAGGTTGGAGACGAAGGGGATTTTGGGAGCTCGCCGCGGCCGGCGCTCCAGCTCGCGGGCGAAGACGTCCAGGATGCCGTCCATGGCGCGCGAGTGGAAAGCGTGCGAGGTGTGCATCCGGCGCGCCTCGATCCCCCGCCGCTCGAGGTCGGCGCG
>DATNKQ010000107.1:0-2534 GCA_035603315.1 Thermoanaerobaculia bacterium | reverse complement strand
GATGACAAGGCTAAGTTTTTCGCGAAACACTTCGAATTCGCGAGCCGTGGCGGCAGCCGAACCGCGCCAACGGCCCGCCCCGGGGAGAGACCCCCGAGGCGGCCCTTCCCGCCAGCCTAGAAGCGGAACACCGACGACAGCGAGAAGGTGTCGACCAACTTCGAGATGTCGACGGCGGCGTCGACCTGGAACCGCTCGCCGAAGACGAATCCCAGCCCGCCGGAGTAGTGCCAGTAATCCTGGCCGGCCGGGAACAGCACGGCAAACCCCCGCTGGGCGAACGTGTCGTCGGGCAGGCCGCGGTACGAGGGCTGATGGTCGGGATCGTGCCAGGCGCCGAGGCGGAAGCTCAACGGGTACTTCAGCTTCAGGAGCACGTACTCGAGCCCGTAGTGGAACTCGTCCCCGTCGTCGGCCCGCACGTTCGGCGCCGGCCGGGAGGTCTGCGAGTAGCGGATGCGGTTGAGATCGGCGGTGACCGTGAGCTGGTCGGTCGGCTTGAAGGCGGTGCCGAATCCGTAGACCTCGGGGACGGTGAATTTACTCTTCATCACCGTCGAGGAGGTGCTGATCGTCTCCGTGGTGTCGAACCTCGCCTTCTGCCGATACACGGCGCCGAGGCTCCAGTTCGGGGTCACCTTGAAGAGCAGGCCCAGGCTGCCGCTCAACGCCGTGCCGGTGCCCTTCTGCCGGTCGGTGAACAGCAGGTTGGCGGGCGAGAAGTTGGGCACGCCGAGAATGCCTCCCGGTACCGTGGGACCGGGATTGTTGACGAAACCGAATGCCTGCGTGCGGACGTTGAGCGAGAAATCGTACTCGGAGAGGCCCAAGCCGATCGAGAACCGGTCGTTCAGCCGGTAAGCTCCCGAAAGGCCATAGTTCACGATCTTCAAGTCGGCGCGCGCCTGGGTGGGGAAAAAGCGAAAGATCACCGGCATGGTGCCGACGTTCGCGTTGAAGAAGGGGCCGTCGGTCTGCACGTTGGCCTCGAAGTTGGCCAGCTCCTGGCGATAGAAACCGAGGGACCAGTTCTTGTGCGGGTAGACGTAGGAGAGGAAGGCCAGGCCGTTCACCGAGTCCTTGGACTGGCCGTTGACGATCCCTTCGGTGTCGTCGAAGCTGCCGGGGAACCCTTGCACGAGCTGTCCGAAGGCGTGGCCGCGGCTGGGGTAGATCTCCGTGTAGCCCCACCGGCGGCCTTCCGCCGACACCTCGGGCCGCGACAAGTTGGTCAAGCCGGCGGGGTTGGTGTAGGCCGCCGTGGCGTCGTCCGCCAGGCCGATGAAGGCGCCGCCCAGGGCCAGGCTGCGCGCTCCGGGATTCGAGAAGTTGAACTGCACGCGGAAGGTCTGCGTCGCCTGGCCCATCGCGCTGGCCGGCAGCAGGAGCGCGGCGGCGAGGAGAAGTAGGATCGTCGTTGCCTGAGGTCGTTTCACGGATGCCCTCCTCTTCCAGGATGAATGGTTCGAAAAGCAGGTCTGATCGCCTGAGCGTCGGCTCTACGGCTTCTTCTTCACCGGATGCAGATGGGCCTGGGCCTCCGACCGCAGGTCGAGCAGGTCCCGCTGCTCCTTGTCGCCCGAGCCCACCTCCAGCGTCTTCTGCGACAGCGTCACGGCGTCGTCCACGCACTCCCAGTTGCCGAGCGACGCGTGGACGCGGGCGATCTCGAAATAGGGGAGGTAGTCCTTGAACCACATCCCGTACAGCCGCGCGTTGCGCTGCGGCTCGGGCTTCTTGTCCACCGCCTCGATGAGGGCATCGAGGGCCCGTTGCGGATCGCCCTTCTTCGCCAGCTCGAGCCCCAGCTCGTAGTGGTAGTACCAGGGCGCCTGTCCCGGAGCGATCCCCGGAGAGACGTTGCAGCGCTCCATGACCCGCTTCTTCAAGGTCTCGTACTCGGCCTCCGGCAAGACCGGCGGCCGGCGGGTGAAGCTCTTGAAGCCGGGGGCGGGCTTGGCAGGAGCCGCGGCCGGGCTCTTCGCCGCGGCAGCTGCCGGCGGCGTCGCCGCGGCGGGCGCGGCAAGGAGCAGGGAGAGCAGGACGGCGAGAACC
This sequence comes from Thermoanaerobaculia bacterium, assembly GCA_035603315.1. Taxonomy (GTDB): domain Bacteria; phylum Acidobacteriota; class Thermoanaerobaculia; order Multivoradales; family UBA5704; genus DATNKQ01. Next base: position 479 of record DATNKQ010000107.1, on the reverse strand, counting down.
ACTTCGGACCTCCACACGGGCTGGCACGGTCGACTTGAATGGATGTTATCAGAGCGCCCCCCGTAATCGGCATGGCTCCCTTTGCGGGTAGAATCAGGAGCTTGAGCCCCGAGCCACGATGAGCGAGCTGCGCCGGATCACCGAGCAGTACCACCTCGACAAGCTCGAGCGGTCGAGCGGCGGGGGGAGCGTCTTTCGCGCCACCGACCTGCGCTCCGGCGAGGTCGTCGCCGTCAAGCTGCTGCCCGAGGAGGCGGGCGAGGAGTCCGAGGAGCAGCGCGACGAGTTCCTCCGCGCGGCGGCGGCCTTGAAGTCGCTCGTCCATCCCAGCCTGCCCCGGGTCCTCGACTTCGGCTTCACCACCGCCGGCAGCGCCTTCCTCGTCAACGAGTATCTCCACGGCTCGAGCCTTGCCGTCTTCGCCGGCTCCCCCGCTCCGCGCGTGCTCGCCCTCCTGCTGCCGGTCGCCGGCGGCCTCG
>DATNKQ010000009.1:0-3623 GCA_035603315.1 Thermoanaerobaculia bacterium | reverse complement strand
CTGGACGCCGATGTAACGCGAGCTGTCCTCGCGGTAGATGAACGAGGCGCCGCTCTGGACCTCGATCTTCGCCAGCTCCTTGAGCGGCACCTGCTGCCCCCCCGCCGTCGCCACCAGGATGTTGCCGATCGCCTCCGGCGTCTGGCGGAACTGCGGCTCTAGGCGCACCACGAGGTCGAAGAGCTTCTCGCCCTGCACCACCTGGGTGGCCGCGGCGCCGCCCACCGCCGCCTCGATGAGCCCGTTGACGTCGGCGACGTTGAGGCCGTAGCGGGCGATCTTCCCGCGGTCGACGTCGACGGTCAGGCTGGGCTGGCCGAGCTGCTTGACGACGGTGATCTCGGTGATGCCGCGCACCCCCGAGAGCACGCGGTGGATCTCCCTGCCCTTCTCTTCCAGCACGTTCAGGTCGGGGCCGAAGACCTTGACGGCGAGCGAGCTCTTGAGCCCCGTCTCCGCCTCGTCGACGGCGTCCTCCGCCGGCTGCGTGTAGTTGAAGATGATGCCGGGAAACGCCTTCAACCGGTCGTTGATCGCCGCGATCAGCTCCGGCTTGGTGCGGAAGCGGCCCTTCCACTCGCGATAGGGTCTCAGGCGGACGAAGAACTCGTCGTTGAAGAAGCCGGTGGGATCGGTGCCGTCGTCCGGGCGGCCGAGCTCGTTGGCGACGACGGTGACCTCGGGGAAGGAGCGCAGGACGGCCCGCACCTGAGGCGAGATCTTGGCCGCCTCCTCGAAGGAGATCGTGTAGGGCATGGTGGCGCGGATCCACAGGGCGCCCTCGTCCAGGTGGGGCATGAACTCGGCGCCGATGCCGGGGACTAAGAGGAGCGAACCGGCGAGGAGGAGGACCGAAACGGCGGTCGTCAGCCAGGGATGGCCGAGACAGACGTCGAGGCCCTTGGTGTAGACGGACTTGATGGCCTCGAAGGCGACGTTCCGCCGCTCGCGGACCCCCTTCCGCAGCACCCAGAAGCAGAGGACGGGAAGGAGCGTCAGGGTGATGGCGAGCGACCCCAGGAGAGCGAAGAGCATGGTGTCGGCCATCGGTTTGAACAGCTCGCCCGACGGCCCGGAGAGCGCGTAGATGGGGAGGAACCCCGCCATGATGACCGCCACCGCGTAGACGATCGGCCGGTCGACCTCGGCGGCCGCCTCGAGGATCACCTCGCGGATCTTGAAGGCCTGGCCCTCCCGCAGCGCCAGCTGGCGGAAGACGTTCTCGACCATCACCACCGCGCCGTCGACGAGGATGCCGAAGTCGATGGCGCCGAGCGACAGCAGGTTGGCGGGCACGTGCCGGAGGTCGAGGCAGATGAAGGCGAAGAGGAGCGAGAGCGGGATGGTGGCGGCGACGATGAGGCCGGAGCGGATGTCGAAGAGGAAGAAGATGAGGATGACGACGACCAGGACCATGCCGCGCAGCAGGTTGTCCTCGACCGTCCGGGTGGTGAGGGCGATGAGCTCGCGGCGGTCGTAGTAGGGGTGGACTTTGACGTCCGGCGGCAGCAGCGAGCGGTTGAGCTCCTGCGTCTTCCTCTCCAGCGCCTCGAGGACGACCTGCGCCTGCTCCCCCTTGCGCATGAGGATGACGCCCTCGACCGCCTCGTCGTGCTGGTTGAAGCCGAACTGGCCCAGGCGCGGCGCCTGGCCGATGGTCACCTCGCCGATGTCCTTGACCAGCACCGGGATGCCGTTGTGGACGGCGAGGACGACGTTGCCGATGTCCTCCGGGGTGCGCAGCCGGCCGAGGCCCCGCACGTAGTAGAACTGGCCGCCCTGCGAGTAGAAGCCGCCGCCGGCGTTGCCGTTGTTGGCGGCCAGGGCGGCGACGATCGCCGGCACCGAGAGCCCCGCGCCGGCGATCTTCGCGGGGTCCAGGAGCACCTGGTACTGCATGGTCTGCCCGCCCAGGCCGGAGTCGTCGGCTACCCCGGGCACCGATTTGTACTGGCGCCCGACGACCCAGTCCTCGATCGTCTTGAGCTCCATTGCCGAGCGGTCCGGGCTCTCCAGGACGTAGCGGTAGATGAGCCCCGAGGGCGAGAAGAGCGGCGACACCGAGGGCGTCACGCCGGCCGGCAGCGCGACGTCCGGCAGGCGCTCGAAGACCTGCTGGCGGGCGAAGTAGCTGTCGGTGCCGTGCTCGAAGGTGATGCGGACGGAGGAGAGGCCGTAGAGCGAGATCGACCGCACGACCGTCAACCCGGGCAGGCCGTTCATCTCGACCTCCACGGGGACGGTGATCAGCCGCTCGACCTCCTCCGCGGCGTGCCCCTCCCACTGGGTGACGATCTCCACCAGGGGCGGCGAGAGGTCAGGGTAGGCGTCGACCGGCAGCCGCTTGAACGACCACACCCCGCCGCCGACGAGCAGCACGGCAGCCAGGGCGACGAGGAAGCGCTGGCGCAGGGCCGTGGCGACGACGCGGTGGATCGCCGAAGGCGTGCCCGTTCCCGCGGTCGGCCCTGGCTGCGACGCCTGGGACGGTGGCGACGGCGGCGATGTCGCCGGGGTATCGCTCACTGGTTCTCCGCGAACTGCAGGAAGAGCCCGCCTTCGACGACGACCTGCTCGCCCGCCGTCAAGCCGTTCCGGATCTCCTGGCGGTCGCCCACCCGCGCCCCGATGTCGAGGCGGCGGCGGCCGAAGGTGCCGTCGGGATTGGCGACGAAGACGAAGGGCAGGTTCTCGTCGTCGCGGAGGACGGCCGAGACCGGCACCAGGAGGCCGGTCGCCTCGCGGCGCGACCGGATGGCGACCCGCACGTAGAGGTCGCGCTTCAACACCCCGCCGGGGTTCGGCACCACCACGCGGACGGCGATCGCCCGCGTCGTGGGATCGACGACGGCGGAGATGTAGTCGACCTTCCCTTGCAGGGGCGCCGCGGCGGCGCCGGCCTGCACCTCCGCCGCGTCGCCGGCGGCGACGAACGGCAGGTCGGTCTCGAAGATGTTCGCCATCACCCAGACCGTGGAGAGGTCGGCCACCGTGAAGCAGGGCGTCGTCCCCGCCTGCAGGAGCTGGCCGGGGGTGATCAGCTTCTCGACCACGGTGCCGGCGATCGGCGAGCGGATGGCGCCGCCTGCGCCAAGGGCAGGGCGGTTGTCGAGGAGTTCCTTGACCGTCTTTTCGTCGACCCCCAGCGAGCGCAGCTGCTGCAGGGCGGCGTCGCGGTCGGCCTCGGCGGCGACGGCGTCGGTCTCCGCCTGCTCCATGTCGCGGCGGGCGATGGCGTCGTTCTTCCACAGCTCGCGGTCGAGGTCGGCCACCCGCCGCGCGTTCTTCGCCAGCGCCTCGGTCTTGCGCAGGGCGCTGACGTCAGCGGCGAAGTCGGGCGAGGCGACGGTGGCCAGGGCCTGGCCGCGGGCAACCCGCGCGCCGAGCTCGACGGCGATGCGCGCCACCGGCCCCGAGATGGGCGCCAGCACCTGGGTCGCCCGGTTCTGGTCGAAGGCGACGGTGCCGGTCGCCTCGACGGTGCGGCGGAAGGGCGACCGCGCCACCGGCTCCAGGCGGATCTTCTGGCGCTGCGCCGGCTCCAGGGTGAGCGCCGCGGGCGGCTTCCCGGAGGCGTCTGTAGCGGCGGCGGGCTCGGCGGACCTGTCCGCCGGCCCCGAGCA
>DATNKQ010000043.1:0-2487 GCA_035603315.1 Thermoanaerobaculia bacterium | reverse complement strand
GGCCTACCTCGAGGAGGAGGTCGGCGGGGGCGGCCGAGGCGGCTCCGGCCGCGCCGAGCCCCGCCTCTCGCTGGGGGCTCAGCGGGTGCTCGCCTGGGCCGGCGCCAAGGTCGAGAGCTTGGGGCGGGAGGAGGTGGGCGGCCCCGACCTCCTCGTCGCCCTCTTCGACGAGCCCGACGCCTGGGCCCTCGACCTGCTGGAAGACGAGGGGGTGACGCGGCTCGACGTCGTCTCCTACCTCGCGCACGGCGTCTCCCGGGCCGAGCCCGCCGGCCACGCTGCCGCTCCCGGCGGCCGGGATACCCCCGACGTCCCGGAGAGTCTGGAGACCGGCGAGACCGAAGAGGAGGGGGAGGCCGAGCGCTTCCGCGGCGGCCGGCCGTTCGTCCCGGGACCGGCCGGCGATCCGCTCGCCGCCTTCACCCAGGACCTGACGGCGCTCGCCCGCACCGGCGGCATCGATCCCCTCATCGGCCGCCAGACCGAGATCCAGCGCACCCTCCACATCCTGCAGCGGCGGCGCAAGAACAACCCCCTCTACGTCGGCGACCCGGGGGTGGGCAAGACCGCCCTCGTCGAGGGGCTGGCGCGGAAGGTGGCGGCGGGCGACGTGCCGGCGCCCTTCCGCGAGGCGCGCATCTTCCGCCTCGACCTGGGCGCCCTCCTGGCCGGCACCCGCTACCGCGGCGACTTCGAGAACCGCCTGAAGGCGGTGCTGGCGGCGCTCGCCGGCGAGCCCTGCCCCATCCTCTTCATCGACGAGATCCACACCGTGGTCGGCGCCGGCAGCGCCGGCCAGGGGACGATGGACGCCTCGAACCTGTTGAAGCCCGCCCTGGCCGACGGCCGGCTGCGTTGCATCGGCGCCACCACCTGGGAGGAGTTCCGCCAGAGCTTCCAGCGCGACCAGGCGCTCGCCCGCCGTTTCCAGAAGGTCGAGGTGGCGGAGGCGTCGGCGGCGGAGACGGTGGCGATCTGGAACGGCCTCAAGGACCGCTACGAAGCGCACCACGGGGTGCGCTACACGAAGGCGGCGGTCGAGGCCGCGGTCGCCCTGGCCGATCGCCATCTGCGCGACCGCCGGCTCCCCGACAAGGCGATCGACCTCCTCGACGAGGCGGGGGCGGCGGCGGCGCTCTCGGGGGCGAAGCGGGTGGGGACGCGGGACGTCGAGAAGGTGCTCGCCACCATGGCGCAGATCCCCGCCCGCCGCGTCCGGGGCGGCGACCGCGAGCAATTGAAGCGCCTGGAGGAGGAGCTCAAGGCCCAGGTCTTCGGCCAGGACGAGGCGATCGACCGCCTGGCGAGCGCCATCAAGGTGGCCCGCGCCGGCCTCCGCGATCCCCAGAAGCCGGTCGGCTCGTTCCTCTTGACCGGCCCCACCGGCGTCGGCAAGACCGAGGCCGCGAAGCAGCTCGCGGAGGTGCTGGGCGTCGCCTTCCTGCGCTTCGACATGAGCGAGTACATGGAACGGCACTCGGTGTCGCGCCTGGTGGGGGCGCCGCCGGGCTACGTCGGCTTCGACCGCGGCGGCCTGCTCACCGAGGCGGTGGCCAGGAACCCGCACGCCGTGCTGCTCCTGGACGAGATCGAGAAGGCGCACGAGGACGTCTTCAACATCCTCCTCCAGGTGATGGACCACGGCACGCTCACCGACACCAATGGCAAGCCGACGGACTTCCGGCACGTCATCCTGCTGATGACCTCGAACGTCGGCGCCCGCGAGATCTCCCGCCGCTCCCCCGGCTTCGCCGGCCAGGCTGCGGCGCCTTCCGGCCTCGCCGCTCCGGACGCTTCCACGCCGCCCAGCGCTCCCGCTGATCATGCCGAGGCCGCGCGGACGGCCGACAGCGACCGCGCCGTCGAGCGGCTCTTCAGCCCCGAGTTCCGCAACCGCCTCGACGGGCGCCTGCAGTTCCAGCCGCTCTCGCCGGCGGTCATGGAGCGCATCGTCGACAAGCTGGTGCGCGAGCTGGGGACGCTCCTGGCGGGGAAGAAGGTGCGCATCGAGGTCACGGCGGCCGGCCGCCGGCTGCTCGCCGAGAAGGGCTACGACCCGGCCTTCGGCGCCCGCCCCCTCGCCCGCGTCGTCGAGGAGACGGTCAAGCGCCCGCTCACCGACGAGATCCTCTTCGGCCGCCTCGAAGCGGGCGGCAAGGTCCTCATCGACGCCGAAGAGGGCGCGGTCGTGCTGCGGTATTCCTCCTAGCGTAGCCAAGCGGCATCGCTTCCGCCCATCTATGCTCGCTCGCTATTATGGGGAAATAGACATATAATTCCGCCTCGCTGAACCGCAGCGAAGGAGTAAATCATGACGAAGCGCTGCTACCGACGCTTCCCTGCTATCGTCGTCTCCCGCTTGACCCACCTGGCCCTCGGCCTCGCGCTCCTTGCTGGAGCGTTGGCGCCATCCTCTCTCTCGAGCCAGGAGGTCGCCCGCATCCTCCTCCGGGGGGCCGGGCCGGGCGAGGTCGTCGCCGCAGCGGA
>DATNKQ010000023.1:0-14873 GCA_035603315.1 Thermoanaerobaculia bacterium | reverse complement strand
CCCGCCGCTACCACGTCGACCGCCTGCCCACCCTCATCCTCTTCGATCAGGGTGAAGAGGTCTCGCGGCTGGTCGGCTTCCGCACCGCCGACGACATCAAGAGCGAGCTGGGGCTCGGCCAGCCGGCGCCGGTCGCCGTCGCCACGGTCGCCGCCGCGAGCGGCGCCGGACAGCCCTGATTTCACCGGAGGGAGTACCTGTAAGTATGTGGTACGGGGCGGGCCAGAGGGCCGCCCCGGTTTTTCTCCTCTGTAGGGAACCGTCCGACACGAACAGGCTCCTTGCGCCGATACCGGCGGGGCGGTCCCCTCCGCTACCGTGGTCCTCACCATGAAGACACCACGGTTCGCGCTCCCGCTCCGCCTCCTGCCCGCCATCCTCCTCCTGCTCGTCGCCGGCCAGCCGGCGATGGCCGCGATGGCCGCAGATATCGCGAACGACGCCGCGCCGGGCTCCCCGTACGCCATCGTCGTCAACGGCGACGACTCGTTCACCCACAACTACAACGTCTCGCTGGCCCTGGGCGCCCTCGCGCAGCTCCGCTACCGCGGCGACCACGTCCTCCTCCTCGCCGCCAAGGCGCCGGAGGCTCCGGAGATCTCGCCGGTCCGCCTGCCGGCGACGCCGGCAGGTATCCGCGACGCCGTCCGCCGCCTGCGCGAAAAGGTCACCGCTGCCGACCTCCTCCTCGTCTACCTGACCGGCCACGGCGACCGCGAGTTCGGGCACACGGAGCTCTCGCTGACGCACGGCTCCATCTCAGCCGAGGCGCTCGCCCGCGAGCTCTCGTCGATCCCCTTCGGCACCCTCATCTTCATCTCGGATACCTGCTACTCGGGCGGCTTCGCGGAGGCGATGGCCAAGCTGCCGCGGAACGTCGTGGCGGTCGCCAGCGTCGACGCCCATCACGAGACCCGCTGCGAGCCCTTCATCCGGCCGCTCTGGGGCGCCGTCAACGACCTCGCCAACGACCGGAACGGCGACGGCTTCGTCTCCATCGAGGAGGCCTTCCAGGTGGGCGCGGCGGCGGTCAGCGGCAACCTCGCCAAGGTCATGCCCGGCGTCGTGCCGCTGTACGCCGCGGCCGGCGCCTGCAAGGGCCGCGAGAACCGCCTGGCCGTCTCCCAGCGCTGAGCTTCCTACCCGAAGCGCAAACCGCGGCGCCTGCCCCAGGCGGCGAGGCACGCCGCGGCGGCGCCGGCGGCGCAGAGAACGAGGCCCCAGATCCAGCCGCGGGGCCGGTAGCGCAGGCGTACGAACCGGGAGCCGGCGGGAACGCGGAAGCCGAGGAAGCCGCCGTTGACCTCGACCGCCGGCCAGCCGCGGTCGCCCACCCGCACCTCCCAGCCCGACGTGTAGCTGACGCTCGAGACGACCACCCCGCCGGTCGGCGTGTCCACCCCGAGATCGAAGCCGTTGCTCAAGGCCCGGAGATCGTGCACCTGCCCCGTCTGCGGGCGGACGCCGGGCGGGCCGTCGGTCGCCCAGGCGATCTCCTGGAAGTCGTCGTTCCCCATCGCCGCCCGCTGCGCGTCGGCGAGCGACGCCGCGCGCTCGACCGTGCGCGGCAGAAAGAAGAGGGGGAGGGCCTGCGGGTTCTCCCACACCCGGCCGCCCCGGCCCTCGAAGACCCGCCGCCAGGGCGGCGGCAGGTCGCGCTGGTGCGAGGTCGCCAGGTAGCGCACGGCGAGGTAGTCGTGCGCCGCCGGGTCCGGCGCCGGCAGCGAGTCGCCGACCATCTGGTAGAAGTGGCGCCGGCGGCCGAGCCACCAGCCCACCATGCGCGCCGCGTCCTCCGGCCGCATGGGGTCGTAGCCGCGGGGGTCCCAGAGGCCGTAGAGCGCGTTCAGGTTGGCGGGCAGGTCGAAGTCCTCGAAGGAGACGCGGACCGGGGTCGCCGCCCGGCTGTGCTGCACCATGTAGGCGAGCGACGGGGGCGGCGCGAGGTCGAGGCGCGCCGGCACCGCCGGGTGGTAGCGCACTCCCAGCAGGAAAAGGTCGAGCGTCACCGCCGCCACCACGAGCGCGGGGAAGCCCGGCCGCAGGCGAGGGACGAGGAGCGCGAGGAGGGCCGCGGCGGCGCCCGCCAAAGTGACGATCCACCAGGCCCGCGGCCAGGGGGCGCCGCCCGGGGGGGGCGCCAGCGCCAGCCCGACGCCGGCCAGGACGATGGCCGCCGCGGCCACCGCGCGCGGCATTCGGGCTCCCGCCACCCGCTCGAGCGTCAGGCCGGCGGCGAGGGCTATGGCCAGCACCCAGAACTCGCGCAGCCGGCCGTGCGCCCCCGGTCCGATCACCGGCAGGCGCAGCAGGAGTTCGAAGAACGGCGGCACGCGGAGCGCCGTCAGGAGAGCCGCCGCGCCACCCGCCACGAGGAGGAGCGGCCGTCCCCGCAGGGTGAGCGCGCCGGCCACGGCGAGGGCCAGGACGAGCAGACCGGCGTACTGGGTGCAGATCTCGTTGAAGCTCCACTCGCTGGTGTAGGTGCCGTCGGGCGGGCTGCCCAGGGCGAGCGGCGCCCAGGCGGGAAGGAGGAAGCGGGCCGCGAAGGGTGGCGGCTGGAAGTTCTCGCGCCCGCGCTCGAGGGCATGGCCGCGCACGCTCTGCGGGATGTTCTCGAGGAGAGGCAGGAGGGCGGGGGCGGCGAGCGCGACGCTCAGCGCGGCGGCGGTTGCCAGCCGGCCCAGGAACCGCCGGCGCCCGGGCCGCCGCGCGAGGAGGAGCGCGACGACCACGAGGGCGGCGACGAGCCCGGCGTGCGCCATCGTCTCCGGATGCCCGGAGAGCGCCAGGCCGAGGGCGCAGGCGACCAGCCCGATCCAACCTCGCGGCTCCTCCGCGCGCACCAGGAGGAGGCCCAGCAGGAGACCCGGCACGTAGGACGCGGCCATGCCGGGAGTGTCGTAGATCCACACCACCGCGTAGGTCGAGAGGCCGGCGCCGACGGCGCCCAGCGCCGCTCCCCACGGCCCGGCGCCCAGCCACAGCAGCAGGGCGTGCACGGCCAGCAGGCCGAGGAGGATCTGCCAGGCGCCGGCGATGGTGAGCCCGCGCTCCGGCGCCAGCGGCAGGGCGAGGGCGTGGAGCGGCGCGAACGGCGCCGACTGCCCGTTGCCCAGGAGCGGCTGGCCGGTGCCCAGCTCGTGCGACCAGAGCGGCGCCTCGAAGGCGAGCAGGCGCTGCCGCACGAGGGCGTGGAACGGCAGCTGCTCCAGGAGGGTATCGGCCTGGAAGAAGTTGCGCGGCGCGCTCCCCACGGCCGCCCCGTCCGCGAAGGGCAGCCATTCGTAGGCGAGGTCGGTCGGCACCTGGAGCGCGCCGGTGAACAGCGGCTGGGCGAAGAAGGCGGCGGTCAGCGCCACATGGCCGAGCGCGGCGGCGAGCGGGAAGCCGGGACGCCACCAGCGGAAGGCCGTGACGAGGAGAGCGCAGCCGGCGGCGAAGACGGCGAGAGCGGCGGCGGCCGAGTGCATGGAGAGACGCGGGGAAGGCGGAAGCGGGGCGTCGACTGTTAGTATACCGAAACCCCGCGCCTGCCAAGAGGTAACGATCGCCGGCAAACCGGAGGAGAGACTCGCCACAACCATGATTCCCGTCTTCGCCCCCTGGCTCCCGGAAAGCTCCCGCCGCTACGTCCTCGACTGCGTCGACTCGGGATGGATCTCGTCGCTCGGCAAGTACGTGCCGCGCTTCGAGAAGGAGTTCGCGCGCTTCTGCGAGGCCCGCCACGCCGTGGCGACCTCGAACGGCACGACGGCGCTGCACCTCGCGCTCGCCGTCCTCGGCATCGGGCCGGGCGACGAGGTGCTGATCCCCGACTTGACCTTCGTCGCCACCGCCAACGCCGTGATCTATACCGGCGCCACCCCGGTGCTGGTGGAGGTCGACGAGCGCACCTGGGGCATCGACCCCGAGGCCGCGCGCGCCAGGATCACCGCGAGGACCCGCGCCATCCTCCCCGTCCACCTCTACGGCCGGCCGGTCGATCTCGATCCCCTCCTGGCGCTCGCCCGCGAGCACGGGCTCGACGTCGTCGAGGACGCCGCCGAGGCCCACGGCGCGCGCTACAAGGGCCGGCGGGTGGGCGCCATCGGCCGCATCGGCGCCTTCTCGTTCTACGGCAACAAGGTCTTCACCACCGGCGAGGGGGGCGCGGTGGTCACTGACGACCCCGAGCTGGCGGCGCGCGCGGCCTTCCTGCGCGACCACGCGATGGATCCCGAGCGGCGCTACTACCACCCGGAGGTCGGCTTCAACTACCGCATGACCAACATCCAGGCCGCCCTGGGCTGCTCGCAGCTCGAGCACGCCGAGGAGATCCTCGGACGGCGGCGGGCGATCGCCCAGGCCTATGGAGACGGATTGGCCGGCATCGACGGCCTCGCCGAGCCGGCCCCTATCCCCGGGGTCGAGAACGTCTGCTGGATGTACTCGGTGCTCGTCGCGCCCGCCTTCGGGCTCGACCGCGACGCCGTCTCGGCGGGGCTTCGCGAGCGCGGCATCGAGTCGCGGCCGTTCTTCGTGCCGCTCCACGAGATGCCGCCCTACCGGACCGACGCCGCCTTCCCCGTCGCCGCCCGGCTCTCGCGCCAGGGGATCAACCTGCCTTCGGGCACCAGCCTCACCGCCGAGGAGATCGCCACCGTCTGCCAGGCGCTCAGGGAGCTGGCGAAAGCCGCGGCGTGATCTCGGTCGTCCTCCCCACCTACGAGGAGCGGAACGGTATCGCCGAGCTGGTCTCCGAGATCTTGGCGGTGATGCGCCAGGCGGCGCTCCCTGCCGAAGTGCTGGTGGTCGACGACGATTCGCCGGACGGCACGGCGGCCCATCTCGAGGAGGTCTTCCACGACGATCCCGCGGTGCGAGTTTTCGTGCGCCGCGGCGAGCGCGGCCTGGCGACCGCTATCCTCCGCGGTCTCAACGAGGCGCGCGGCGACACGCTGGTGGTGATGGACTCGGACGGCAACCACGACCCGGCTCTCGTGCCGCTCATGGTGCGCTGCGCCGAGGACTTCGACGTCGTCGTCGGCTCGCGCTACGTGCTGGGCGGCGGCATGCTGACCTCGGCGTTCCGCTACTGGTCGTCCTACGCTTTCAACATCTTCATCCGCGTGGTGCTCGCCCAGCGCATCCACGACAACCTCTCCGGCTACCTCGCCTTTCGCCGCACTCTCCTCGACCGCCTGGACACCCCGGCCATCTTCTACGGCTACGGCGATTACGCCATCCGCCTCCTGCGGCACGTCGTGCGCAGCGGCGGCCGCGTGCTCGAGATCCCCACCGTCTACCGCTTCCGCCGCGGCGGCGAGTCGAAGACCCGTTTCTTCGCCTACTTCTGGACCTACATGATCTCGGTCTTCCGTCTCCGCCTGACCCGGCGGTAGCGGCGGGCCGCCCGCCTCGGCGAGGGGCGGTGGCGGGGATGATAGGCTTCAATCGATCCTGAACAGCCATCGCAATCCGCCGCCGTGGCTCCAGCCCGGCCACGACAGAGAAGCAGGCTTTGCCTGGAAGGAGGCGAGAATGAAGGGACTACGTCGCTCGATCGGTGCCGGACTTTTCGTGCTGCTGCTGGCCGCGAGCGCCAGCGCCGCCGCCGCGCCCGCCGCCGGCCCGCGCGATCAGAAGGTGAGGGAGCTCCTGCGGCTCACGGGAGCCGCCCAGATGTCGCTCCAGATGCTCGACGGCATGATCGCTCAGATGAGGACGGCTCTCCCCAACGTGAAGCCCGAGTTCTGGACCCGTTTTCGCCAGTCGGTCGACACCGAGGAGCTCGTCGGCATCATGGTGCCGATCTACGAGAAGTACCTGACCCCGAGCGACGTCGACCAGCTCATCGGCTTCTACTCGTCGCCCGTCGGCCGCAAGCTGATCAGCGTGCAGCCCGGCATGGTGAAGGAAGGCATGGAGGCCGGCCAGATCTGGGGACGAGGCCTCGCCGAAAAAGCCATGAAGGAGATTGACGCGGAGAAGAAGAAGCAGAAGCCGTAAGGGTCATGGCGCGCTCCCCGGCCGGTAGTGTCCCGATTTGCCTCGCGTAGCGATTCGCAGGCCCCGCCTTCGAGCTCTACAAACGCCGGATTTCCGCTCCTGGCGGCTCTCGCGTAGAATAGCCGGTCCTATGAAGCGCCGTTCTCACGACTGGACCTCCCACCTCGCCCTGGAGCGTCCGGTTTCGCCGTTCCCCCGCCACGGGCGGTACCGGCTGGGGGTTGCGTATGCCAACAGCTATCACGTGGGGATGTCGAGCCTGGGGTTCCAGCGCGTCTACGAGCTGGTCCACGAGCGGCCGGAGTGGACGGCCGAGCGGTTCTTCGCGGATGGCTCAGGCATGCCGCTCTCGGTGGAGTCGGGGCTGCCGCTCTCGGAGCTCGGCTGCGTCGCATTCTCGGTTTCGTTCGAGCAGGACTACGTGAACCTCCTCCAGATGCTCGGCCGCGCGGGAATCCCGCTGCGGCGGCGCGACCGCGGGCCTTGGGCGCCGCTGGTGGTGATGGGCGGCTCCTGCGCCGCCATCAACCCGCTGCCGATGGCCGAGTTCGTCGACGCCTTCGCTCTCGGGGCTGCGGAGAACGTGCTGCCGGCGCTGCAGGCCGCCCTGGAGGAAGAGGACGGGAGGGAGGCGGTCCTCGAGCGGCTGGCCGGCGAGCCGGGGTTCTATGTGCCGCAGCGCCATCACCCGGAATCCGACGAGCGCCTGCCGAAGCTCCACAAGCTCGAGCTCACGGAGGCGCAAATGCGGCAGCCGGGCCACCTGCCGACCTCCTGCATCGTCACCCCGCGAACCGAGTTCGCGGAGAAGTTCCTGATCGAGATGTCGCGCGGCTGCCCCGAGAAGTGCCGCTACTGCTGGGCGACCTTCGGCATGGGACGCTTCCGCTGGCACCCGACCGAGTACATCCTGGCGTCGCTCGACCGCGCGCGGGCGGTGACCGATCAACTCGGCTTCGTGGCGACGGCGGTGGGCGATCATCCGGACATCGAGAAGATCCTCCGCGAGGCCAACGCCCTGGGCTTCCGCACCTCGGTCTCCTCGATCCGCATCCCGGCGGTGACCGAGGGGGTGCTGGCGGCCCTCCACGCCTCGGGCGACCGCTCGATCACGCTCGCCCCGGAGACGGGGACCGACGAGCTGCGGATCCAGATGGGCAAGCCGATCGCCAACGCCTTCCTGCTCGACAAGGTGCGGATGATCTTCCGCCACGGCTTCACGCAGCTCAAGCTCTACTTCATCGTCGGCCTGCCCGGCGAGACGATGGCGGACGTCCAGGGGATCCTCGACCTCGTCGCGCAGGCGCGCGGCCTCATGCTGGCGGAGGCGGCGAAGACCGGCGTCATCGGCAACATCCATCTGGGCGCCAACGTCCTGGTGCCCAAGCCCTACACCCCTTGGCAGCGCCTCCCCATGGACGACGAGCGCAGCCTGGCGGCGAAGATCCGCCTGCTACAGCGCGGCGTGGCGCGGATGCCGAACGTGTCGATGGGCTCGATCTCGATCCGCCAGGCGCTCTGGCAGACCTACTTGAGCAAGGCCGGCAGCGACGCCGCCGACGCCATCGAGCTGGCCGCCCGCGGCGAGTCGCTGAGCGCCGTCCTTCGGCGCTTCGACGACCGCGTCCGCTCCGAGGTCTTCCTCCCCCAGGAAGGCGAGCTGCGTTGGCACTTCCTGCGCACCGCCGACCCCGCCACCGCCGCCCGCGCGCCGCTAGCCGCCGCGGCAGTCTGATCGTCTATTTCGCCAGCTAAGGATTCAGCGCCGGGTCGTAGGACGGGCCCGGGCCGACGCGGATGCGGGCGTCGAGCGCCATCGCCTTGCCGGGGTCGGCGGTGGCGAGGAAGGGGTTGATGTCGAGCTCGCGCAGGCGCGGGTGGCGGAGGGTAAGCTGGGCGAGGCGCAGCAGCACCTCGGCGAGGCGGTCGAGGTCGGCGCCGGCCTCGCCCCGCACCCCGAGGAGGAGCTTCACGCCGTGGATGCCGTGGATCATCTGCAGCGCCTCCCGGCGCTCGAGTGGCGGCACCCCGAAGCGGACGTCCTGGAAGACCTCGACGTAGCGGCCGCCAAGGCCAAACATGAGGAGCGGCCCGAAGCGCGGGTCGGTGGTGACGCCGAAGATGACCTCGTGCCCGCCGCGGGCCATCTGCTGGACGAGAAAGCCCTCGACCGCGAAGCCGGCGCCGCCGACCGCTTCCGCGATGCCCGCCAGCGCCCGGGTCAACTCCTCCTCGCCGCGCAGGTCGACGGCGACTGCCCCCACGTCGCTCTTGTGGACGAGGCGGGGGGCGATGGCCTTGACGACTACGGGAAAGCCGATCTCGCGCGCCGCCGCCAGGGCTTCCTCACGGTTCTTCGCGATCCGCCAGGCGGCGAGCGGGATGCCGTAGAGCTCGAGCACGCGGAAGGCGTCGGCGGGCTCGAGGTAGCCCTCCGGCACCCGCTCGAGGATCTCCGCCACCCCCGCGTCGTCGACCGGGAACTCCGGCTCCGGCGCCTCGGTGGGGGTGCGCCGCCAGGCCGCGTAGCGCGCCAGCATCGCCAGGGCGCGCGCCGCCGACTCGGGGAAGCGGTAGACCGGCGGCAGCTCGCGCCGCTCCCGCGCCTCCTCATAGAAAGCCTCGGTCGCCATCATCACCGAGAGGACCGGCTTGGCGCGGTCGCGCGCCACCCGGGCGACCGCCTCCAGCACGTCGATCGGGCTGGTCAGGAGCGGCGTGACGTTGATCGCCAGCGCCATGTCGACCCCGGGGTCGTCGAGCACCACCCCCAGCGTGCGCTCGTAGGAGACGGCGGTCGCCGAGGCGATCATGTCGACCGGGTTGCCGACGCTCGCCTCGGCGGGGAGGAAGCTGCGCAGGCTCGCCCGCGTCGCCTCCCCGAGCTCCGCCATCTTGAGCCCCAGGCTGACGCAGGCGTCGGTCGCCATGATCGCCGGGCCGCCGGCGTTGGTGACGATCCCCACCCGGTTGCCGGAGGGGAGAGGCGAGCGGACGAGCGCCCGCGCGACGTCGAAGAGCTCCTCGATGGTGTCGGCGCGCAGCACCCCGCACTGGTCGAGGAAGGCGGAGACGGTGACGTCGGTGCCGGCGATGGCACCGGTGTGGCTGGAAGCGGCGCGCGCCCCCTCCTCCGTGCGCCCCGACTTGACGACGAGGAGCGGTTTCTTGCGCGTCACCCGCTTGGCGATCTCGGTGAAGCGCCGCGGGTTGCCGAACGACTCCAGGTACATGGCGATGACCCGCGTCGCGGGGTCGTCCTCCCAGTGCTCCAGGAGATCGTTGCCGGAGACGTCCGCCTTGTTGCCCATGGAGACGAACTGGGTGAGGCCGATCCCCAGGTCGCCCGCCACGTTGAGGATCGCCACCCCGAGGGCGCCCGACTGGCTGACGAAGCCGATGGCGCCGGCCTCCGCGGGAGTGGGGGCGAAGGTGGCGTTCAGGCGGACGTCGGGGTCGGTGTTGATCACCCCCATGCAGTTGGGGCCGATCATCCGCACCCCCGCCGCCCGCACCGTCTCGCGCAGCACGAGCTCGCGGGCGCGCCCTTCCTCGCCGATCTCCGAGAAGCCGGCGCTGATGACGATGAGGCCGCGGACCCCCTTGGCGATGCACTCCTCGACCGCTCCCTGGACGATCTGGCGCGGCACCAGGATGACGGCGAGGTCGACGGGATCGGGGATGGCGCCGACGCTGGGGTAGCACTTGAGCGAGTGGATGACGTCGGCCTGCGGGTTGACCGGAAAGATGGCGCCGTTGAATTCGTTGACGATCAGGTTGTGGAGCAGCGAGAAACCGATCGAGCCCCGCTTCCGCGAAGCCCCGACGACGGCGATCGACCGCGGCTCGAAGATGGGATCGAGCGGCCGCCCGCGCAGGGCGGGCGCCGCGGCGGGAGGAGAGATCGCGTCAGGCAGGTCAGGCATGGGTTCGCTCGGAAGGTGCCACAAAGGGGCCGGGGAGTCAAAGCGGCGCCAGGACCTGCAGGCGCTCCGGGGCGAGGCGGATGCGGAGGGGCAGCGGCTCGCGGCAGAGGTCGCCGTCGAGCTGGGCTGCCGCCTCGGGCGGGCCTTCGAGGATGACCTCCTCGACCGCGAGGACCTCGACGTCTCTGCGGCGGAGGTGGGCGGAGCGCAGGAGGTCGAAGGCGAAGGACAGAGTGGCGGCGCGGCCGGCGCCGCGGAAGACGAGGAGGTCCAGGCGGCGGTCGTCCGCGCGGGCCTGAGGCATGAGGCGGAAGGCTCCGCCGTACCAGGGGATGTTCGCCACTGTCGCGAAGGTGGCGGCGAGCGGGCGCCCGTCGGCGACCAGCCGGAGCTCGGGATAGCGGTAGCGTCGCCATTCGCGGAGGCCCTGCCAGAGGACGGCGCCGCGTCCGAAGCTCGCCTTCCAACGCGGATGGAGAGCGCCGAGGGCGGCGAGCGCGCTGGCGTCGAGCCCCGCCGAGGCCATCATGAGGAACGGGCTCCTGCCGGCCAGCCCGACGTCCAAGGGCCGCGCCGAAAGGCCGCCGAGTTCCGCCGCGGCAGCCACCGGATCGGCGGGCAGCCCGAGCGAGAGGGCGAGGAGGTTGACGGTGCCGCCGGGAAGAATGCCCAGGGGGACGGCGGTGCCGAGGAGCCCCGCCGCCACCTCCCGCACGGTGCCGTCGCCGCCGAAGGCGATCACCGCCTCGACGTCGCCGCCGGCCGCCAGCTCGCGGGCCAGGCGGGTGGCGTCCCCGGGGCCGGCGGTCGCCAGCGGCGCAGCGGCGATCCCGCCCCGCGCCAGCGCCGCGCCGATGGCGCCCAACCGGCGGCGATGGCGCCGCCGCCCGGAAGCCGGGTTGTAGATCAGGGCGGCGCGGCGCACGGCGGGCTAGAAGAGGCTGCCGATGCCGGCGCGGGGAGGGTAGCCCAGGTGCTCGTAGGCGCGGCGGGTGGCCATGCGGCCGCGGGGGGTGCGCTGGAGGAAGCCTTCCTGGATGAGGTAGGGCTCGTAGAAGTCCTCGATCGTCCCGCGGTCCTCGCCGACCGCCGCCGCCAGCGCCTTGACCCCGGCGGGGCCGCCGCCGTAGTGCTCGATCAGCGTCTGCAGGATCTTGCGGTCCAGCTCGTCGAAGCCGTATTCGTCGACTTCCAGGAGCGCCAGCGCCCGCCGCGCTGCCGCCAGGTCGATGGCGCCAGCGCCGTCGACCTGGGCGAAGTCCCGCACCCGCCGCAGCAGGCGGTTGGCGACGCGCGGGGTGCCGCGGCTGCGGCGGGCGATCTCGGCCGCGCCGGCGGGCTCGATGGCGATCTCCAGCAGGCGGGCCGAGCGCTGGACGATCTCCGCCAGCTCCTCGGGGCGGTAGAAGTCGAGGCGGTGGACGATGCCGAAGCGCGCCCGCAGGGGGGCGCTGATAAGGCCGGCGCGGGTGGTGGCGCCCACGAGGGTGAAGCGGGGCAGCTCGATCTTCACCGTCCGCGCCGCCGGACCCTGGCCGATGACGAGGTCCAGCCGGTAGTCCTCGAGCGCCGGGTAGAGGATCTCCTCGACGGTCGGCCCCAAGCGGTGGATCTCGTCGATGAAGAGCACCTCGCCGGCGTCCAGGTTGGTGAGGATGGCCGCCAGGTCGCCGGCCCGCTCGAGCACCGGCCCGGAGGTGGTGCGCAATGGCGCCGACATCTCGCCGGCGATGATGTGGGCGAGGGTCGTCTTGCCAAGCCCCGGCGGACCGAAGAGGAGGACGTGGTCCAGGGTCTCCCGCCGCTCGCGCGCCGCGCGGATGAAGACCCGGAGGTTGTCGAGGATCTTCTTCTGGCCGACGTACTCGTCCAGCCGCCGCGGGCGCAGCGACGGCTCGACCCCCAGGTCCTCGGGGTCCGGGACGCCGGAAAGGAGATGCTCCTCGAAGGGCATGAGGGCATTCTAGCCGGGATTCCCGCCCACCCCGGGGCTCCGCCTCCGACCAAAGTCCAGCGGTCCCGCGGCCGCACAGCGAGTAGGTGGCTCCCTTGGGCCTTGCACAGCGACTGGCAGCGCCCTCCACTCACCTTCGCAGTACCCGGTTTGATCCCGGCGCGCCCCCCGAAGGAGCGGAGCGAGGCCCAAGGGAGCCACCGGCGCCGCCTTGACCTGCGGGGGTTTCCAGAGATAGCCTTAGGTCAATACAAGAAGTCGCGAAATCGTGATGGCTTTCCACGGCGCCCGTACCCGGCGGTGCGTCATGCGTCTCGTCGCCGGGTGGTGGGAGCCCTTCGATGCGCCGCTTGGCGGTGGTCTCTCTGTGGATCCTGGCGATCCTGAGTCCGAGCGCGCTCGGCGCCCAGGCCACCTCGGCGGCGCAGAACCCCACCATCCAGTTCACCACTCCCGGCGCCAAGCAGGTCAGCGTCACCGTCTGCAATGCGCTCGGCTGCAACTCCGTGACCCACACGGTGACGGTGCTCGACCCCCGGCCGGTCATCGACTCCGCCACGGCGCAGGCGAGCTGTCCGGCCAGCGCCCTCGTCAAGCTTTCCGGGACCGGTCACGGCATGCCGCTGCTCGCCTACACCTGGAGGATCCTCGGCGGCCCCTCCGAGGTCGACGTCCCCGGCGGCGCGAGCTGGTGGGACACTACGGGCGCCGCCCCCGGCTTCTACACCGCCAGCCTCCATCTCCAGAACACGGCCGGCGTCGCCGACTCGGCCCCGGTGACGGTGCAGGTCATGCGGGCGGTGGGAACGGGCTTCTACACCATCCCCCCCTGCCGCCTGTACGACAGCCGCACCGCCGGCGCGCCGCTCGCGAGCTCCCCCGTCACCCTGGCGGTCGCCGGCATCAGCGCCCCCACCTGCGGCATCCCGACCGCTGCCCGGGCGGTCTCCGCCAACGTCACGGTGGTCAACCCCACCGCCGCGGGTTTCGTTACCCTCTACCCCGGCAATTATCCGCAGCCGAACGCCAGCGTCATCAACTTCAAGAGTGGGCAGGTGCGCGCCAACAACGCCATCCTGGGGCTCGCCTCGGACGGCAGCGGCACCGTCGCCGTCCGGGCGTCGGTGGCGAACGCCGGCACCGTCGACGTCGTCGTCGACCTCAACGGCTACTTCCTTTAGCGCAACCGTCCATCATCGGCTAGCCGTGCCGGCCGCGCGGATCGTCATCGTCTCCTTCAAGGCCGGCGCCTCGCCGTCGCGCGCGGACGTCAGCGTCGCGACCCAGGTCTGGCCGTCGTCCTCCGTCCTCGCGAAGGATCGCTTGCCTGTGCTGCTGTCGCGCAGGGTCCAACCCTTCGCCGTGATCTGCTTCGCTGCATAGTCGAGGAACTCGTCGGCCGACATGGCGACCTCCAGGCGGCCGGACATCTCCCACTGCTGCGTGTCTCCCTGGCTGAGGAGCTTTTCCCACTTCGCCTGAGACGGCAGCTTAATGTCCGGCATGCGCATGTCGGCGAGAGCGGACCGCGTCCACTTCGATTCCGGCTGCCACCGGTATTCGATGCCGCGGGCGACTTCCTCGGCACGCGTCCGGCCATACTCGCGCTCGATCACGTGCAGCGCGCCGTCGATGCCCGCCGAGAGGCCGCCGGTGGTGATCACCTTGCCGTTGTCGACCAGCCGCTCGCGGACGACGCGGGTCTTCGGCGCCGCCGCGGTCAGCCCTTCGATCTGGCCGGCAGTCGTCGTCGCCCGGAGCCCGTCGAGAAGACCCGCCTTCGCCAGGATAAAAGCGCCGTTGCACACCGACATCACGTACCGCGACTCCGTCGCCCGCTGCCGGACCCAGGATATGACCTGGTCATCCTTCAACGCGCTGTCCACCCCGCCGCCCGGGATAAGGATCAGGTCCGCGGCCGGGGCGTGCGCGAGGTCGTAATCCGGCCGCAGGTGCAGGCCGAAGACGGTGTTCACCGGGTCCGTCGTGGCTGCGACCGTGAAGATCTGCGCCCCCGCCTGGCCGAGGACCTCGATGGGGGCCGTGAAGTCGATGTCCTCGGCGTAGTTGAAGACGAGGACCGCGACGCGGAAACGCCCCGCCTTCTCGACCAGCGCCATGCCGCACAAGGGGCAATTCCCCGGCTTGTCGAACTCCTGCGCGTGCTCCGCCATCGGACAGACATACACCTTGGCAGACGGCGGCGTCGCCGCGGGAAGCACGGTCGCGGCCAGCAGGACGAGCGACAGCGCGAGCAGAAAACGTGACCTGAGTCTCATCGCCAATCTCCTTTCGGAAGTCATGCGCTGAGGTTACGACCGGCGACAAGTGATCCGCGGGCAACGAGCAGCCAACCGGACCGCCGGTGCAGCGAACCGGATCAGCCGCGGCCGGCGGTGAAGGTGCGCTCGAAGCGGTCGCGGTGCGTCCGGCTCAGCTTGACGCGCGCGCCGTCCGCCAGCACCAGCGCGCAATCGCCGCGGAACAGCGGATGGATCTCGCGCACGCGGTCGACGTTGACGATGGCCGAGCGGTGCACGCGGACGAAGCGTTCCGGATCGAGCTGCTGCTCGAGCTCAGTCAGCGTCTGGCGGAGGAGGTGAGCGCGGGCGCCGACGTGCAGCGAAGCGTAGTAGTCGGCCGCCTCGATCCAGTCGACGTCGTCGACGTCGACCACCAGAGCGCGGTCGCGCGTGCGGACGAGGAAGCGGCGAAGGTAGGGCGAGCGCTGGCGCAGGAGCGCGGCGATCCGCTCGTCCGGCCGGCCGGAGCGCACCCGCTCCTTGGCGCGGTCGAGCGCGAGCGCGAAGCGCGCGTCGTCGAAGGGCTTGAGGAGGTAATCGATGGCCTGCACGTCGAACGCGCGCACTGCGTATTCGTCGAAGGCGGTCACGAAAACGATGGCGGGCACGGCATCCGCTCCCACCGACTCGAGGACGTCGAACCCGTCCACCTCCGGCATCTGCACGTCGAGAAAGAGGATGTCGGGCGAAATCCGTTCG
>DATNKQ010000020.1:0-6911 GCA_035603315.1 Thermoanaerobaculia bacterium | reverse complement strand
ACAGGACCCGCCGCCGTTACACCTCGAGGATCTGCTGCTCCTTGTGGCCGAGCGCGGTGTTGATCTCGCCGATGTAGTGGTCATGGAGCTTCTGGATCTCGTCCAGGCCCCGGCGCTCGTCGTCCTGGCTGACCACCTTGTCCTTCTCCATCTTCTTGAGCTTGTCGTTGCCCTCGCGGCGAGCCTGGCGGATGCCGTTGC
Source organism: Thermoanaerobaculia bacterium (assembly GCA_035603315.1). Lineage (GTDB taxonomy): Bacteria > Acidobacteriota > Thermoanaerobaculia > Multivoradales > UBA5704 > DATNKQ01. The sequence continues at coordinate 6,710 of DATNKQ010000020.1, read as the reverse complement.
GCGCGTGCTCGGCCAGGTCGTGCGCCTTCTTGACGATCTCCCGGCGGCGCTCCTCGGTGAGCTGCGGCACCGGGATGCGGATGACCTTGCCGTCGGAGGAAGGGTTCAGCCCCAGGTCCGACTTGCGGATCGCCCGCTCGATGGCCGCGATCTGGGTGGGATCGTAGGGCTGCGCGACGATCAGCGAGGCGTCGGCCACCGAGAGGTTGGCGAGCTGGTTCAAGGGCGTCGCCGTGCCGTAGTACTCGGCGTGGATGCCGTCCAGGAGCGCCAGCGAGGCGCGCCCCGTGCGCAGGTGCTTGAGCTCCTGGTGGAAATGATCGACCGCGTGCTTCATGTGGCTCTCGACCTCTCGGAACAGCTCTTTCATAGTCCCTCCGGTTCTCGATGCTACCCCATGCGGACGATCGAGCCGACCTTCTCGCCGCACACCACCCGGCGGATGTTGCCCGGGGTGCTCAAGTTGAAGATCCCGATCGGGATGCCGTTGTCCCGGCAGAGGCTGATCGCCGCCGTGTCCATGACCCGCAGGTCTTTCTCCAGTACCTCCTGGTAGGTGACGTCGGGGAGGAGGACAGCCCGGGGATCGACGGCCGGGTCCGCCGAGTAGAGCCCGTCCACCTTGGTCGCCTTGAGCAGGATCTCGGCATGGATCTCATTGGCGCGGAGGGCGGCCGCGCTGTCGGTGGTGAAATAAGGGTTGCCGGTGCCGGCCGCGAAGATGACCGCCCGCCCCTTCTCCAGATGGCGCAGGGCCCGCCGGCGGATGAACGGCTCGGCGACCTCGCGGATGTCGATCGCCGTCTGCACCCGCGTCTGCACGCCCCGCTTCTCCAGGGCGTCCTGGAGCGCCAGGGCGTTGATGACCGTCGCCAGCATGCCCATGTAGTCGCCGGTGACGCGGTCGATCCCGCGATGGCTGGCGGCCAGGCCGCGGATGATGTTGCCACCGCCGACGACGATCGCGATCTGCACGTCCAGGAGGTGCACATCGCGGATCTCGTCGGCGATGGCGATCACCACCGCCTCGTCGATGCCGAAGGGCTGCGAGCCCATCAAGGCCTCGCCGGAGAGCTTGAGGAGCACCCGGCCGTAGGCCTTGCGCCCCCCATCCGCCTGGGGACCCCGCGGCACCGGCGTCGCCATCACTTCGCCGCCTGGGCCAGTACCTCGGTGGCGAAGTCGTCGCTGCGCTTCTCGATCCCCTCGCCCAGCTTGTAGCGCGCGAAGCGGCGCACCTTGATGTTCTCGCCGATCTTGCCCACCCGCTCGGCGATGAGCTGGCCCACCGTCTGGTCGGGATCCTTGACGAACGGCTGCTCCAGGAGCACGAACTCGGAGTAGTACTTCTCGAGCTTGCCGTCGACGATGCGGTCGACGATGTTCGCCGGCTTGCCCGCCTCGAGCGCCTGCTCGCGGAAGATGGCCCGCTCGCGCTTCAGGACATCCGGGGTCACCTCCTCGCGGGCGACGCAGCGGGGATCGGCGGCGGCGATGTGCATGGCAATGTCCTTGACCAGCTCCTGGAAGGCCTCGGTGCGGGCCACGAAGTCGGTCTCGCAGTTCACCTCGACCAGGACGCCGATCTTGCCGCCGGCATGGATGTAGGAGCCGACGGCGCCCTCGGCGGTCACCCGGCCGGCCTTCTTGGCAGCGGCGGCGAGGCCCTTCTTGCGCAGCAGGTCGACGGCGTTCTCCGTGTCCCCCTTGGCCTCGGTCAGGGCGGCCTTGCAGTCCATCATCGGGGCGCCCGTGCGCTCCCGCAATTGTTTCACCATCTGAGCACTGATTTCCATGACGTTGGTCTCCTAGAGCAGCGATCCCGATCCTCTCGATGGCTCAAGAAGAGGGCTCGCGAGTTCCTCGGTGGATAAAAGAAAAGGTCAGCTCGACTCTGGTTCGACTGACCTCTCCTCCGCCGCCCCTCTCGTGCGGGCGGCGTGCCCCTGTGACCGGATGGTCCTAGGGGGCGGGAGCGGCCTCCATGTCCTTGCCCATCTCGGGCGCCGGGAGCGGCAGGCCGGCGGCGGAATCCTTGCCGGCGATCATCGTCTCCTCGCCGAGCTTGCCCGAGCCCTCCAGGTAGGCGTCGGCGATGCGCGAGGCGAACAGCCGGATGGCGCGGATGGCGTCGTCGTTGCCGGGGATCAGGTAGTCGATGAGCTCCGGGTCGCAGTTGGTGTCGACGACGGCGATGACCGGGATCCCCAGCTTGTTGGCCTCGGAGACGGCGATGTACTCCTTCTTGGGATCGACGACGAAGAGCGCGTCCGGCAGCTCGTCCATGTCGCGGATTCCCTCCAGGTTCTTCGCCATCTTCACCCGCTCGCGCTCCAGCCGCAGCCGCTCCTTCTTGGTCAGCGGACCGTTCTCGTCGCCCAGCCGCGCCTCGGCGTCCTTCAGCCGCTCGATCGAGGTGCGGATGGTGACGAAATTGGTCAGCGTGCCGCCCAGCCAGCGGTTGGTGACGTAGAACTCGCCGCAGCGGGCGGCCTCCTCGGCGATCGCCTCCTGGGCCTGGCGCTTGGTGCCGACGAAGAGGATCCGCTTGCCGGCTTGCGCCAGCTGAGTGACGAAATCGGCGACCTGCTGGAAGAGCTTCAAGGTCTTCTGCAGGTCGATGATGTAGATGCCGTTGCGCTTGCCGAAGATGTACGGCTTCATCTTCGGGTTCCAACGCCGGGTCTGGTGCCCGAAGTGGACCCCGGCCTCCAGCAGTTCCTTCATCGTGACTTCTGCCAAGACGTTGCTCTCCCTTCTGACTTCCGGCTGAACCTTCTAGCGCTTGCTGAACTGGAAGCGGGCGCGGGCACCCTTCTGGCCGTACTTCTTGCGCTCCTTCTTCCGGGGGTCGCGGGTCACGAAACCGGCCGACTTCAGGCGGTCGCGCAGCTCGTTGTTGAACTCCATCAAGGCCCGGGTGATGCCGTGGCGGATGGCGCCGGCCTGCCCCGCGCTGCCGCCGCCTAGGACGGTGACGGCGATGTCGAATTTCTCGGTCGTCTCCGTCAGCAGCAGCGGCTGCTTGATGACCATCTTCAGGACTTCGTTCGGGAAGTAGTCGTCGAGGGTGCGGCCGTTGACCTTCACCTCGCCCGCCCCGGGCCGCAGGAAGACGCGCGCGGCGGCGGTCTTGCGGCGCCCGGTGCCGTAGTATTGGACCTGGCTCACTCGGTTCTCTCCTCTCAACCTTCCTTAGGATTCGCTTCAGGCGACCTTGAAGCTCTCGGGCTTCTGGGCCTGGTGCGGATGCTCGCCGCCGGCATAGACCTTGAGTTTCTTGTACTGCGCCCGGCCGAGCTTGCTCTTCGGGAGCATCCCCCACACCGCCATCTCGACCAACCGGGTAGGCCGGCGCTTGCGCAGCTTGCCCGCCGTCTCGGTCTTCAGCCCGCCGGGATAGCCGCTGTGGCGGCGGTAGAGTTTCTGGTCTTCCTTGCGCCCGGTCAGGACCGCCTTCTCGGCGTTCAGGACGATGACGAAATCGCCGGTGTCGATGTGCGTCGCGTAGGTCGGCTTGTGCTTGCCCGTCAAGAGGGTCGCGATCACCGTCGAGAGGCGCCCGAGGGCCAACCCTGCCGCGTCCACCACGTACCACCGATGCTCGATTTCGGCGAGCTTCGGGCTGTAGGTTCTGATCATCGGAAGATCTCCGTCCACACCGCTCAAGAAGACAAACTCTGCCTACCTAGCCCGGCTTCGCGGGCGCAAAGGACCTCGAAGTGTAGTCAGCGGGGTACCTCTTGTCAAGGTCCGCCGGCGGGTTCAGGACGACCAGCCGGCCAGCGTCTCGCGGCGCTTCAGGGCGGCGAGCACCCGCAGGAGGCCCACGGGGTTGCCGAGAAGGGTGGAGTTGACGACCAGCGACCGCGGCGCCCCGTAGCTCGCATAGAGCCTCAGCATGCGCCGCTGCAGGCGGCGGATGTGGCACCAGTGGACCTGCGGGAAGAGATGGTGGGTCAGATGGGTCGCCGCCGTGTAGTGGTTGACCACGGAGAGGAAGCGCTCCCGGCGGCTCCCCGGCTCGAGGTAGGTCGCCTGCCGGAAGGGGTGGGCGAGATCGCTCGGCGCATGGTCGGTCAGGTTCATGACGAAGCTCGCCAGCGGCGCGAGCAAGAGGGTCGCCGTGGCGAGGAGCGCCCCCTGCGTCGGCCGCACGGCGAGGACGACGAGCAGCCAGCCGAAGATCGCCCAGCGCACGGCGACGATCTCGCGATAGTGCGCCGGCCGCGTCCTGGCGAGCGAGCGGATGTAGGGCTCCTGGGCGGTCCACGGCAGGATCCCCTTGAGCGAGCGCGCCGTCTCCCGCGCCAGGTAGCCCGCCAGGGCCAGCCAGCCGCGGAAGCCCTCTCGCGTGGCGATCTCGCGCAACGCCGTCTGCGGGTCGTCGAAGGGGTCGTTGTAGCGGTGGTGCTGCCAATGGTGGTAGCGGATCTCCATCGGGTTGACGAAGACGAGGACGCCGAGCGCCCGCGCGAACGCGTTCCACCCTTCGCGCCGGAACAGGGGCCAGTGGTTGAAGTAGTGGATGGCGACGTCGATCGCCAGGCTCGAGTAGAGGCTCCAGGGGACCAGGAGGACGATCTTGAGCGCCCACGGCAGGGGAGCGAAGACGAGGACGTAGGTGACGCCGATGAGAGCGAACCACTCGACGGCCAGGGCGCGGTTCGCCCGCGTCTGGCAGCGCAGCCAGAGCGGGTGAGACTTCTGCAGCCGCAGGAACAACCGGGCAACCCGCCAGGCCGCCTTGAGGTCGGCGCGGACGCCCGGCAACGGGGCGGGCGAGAGCTGTGCAACGGTGTCGACCGCGATTTCCACGCTCTCTCGATCTCCTATTTCAACTCCCATGGTCCAGATGGGATAGCGAAAGTATAGTGGAAGGGTCGCCGAATCCGGGCCCTGCCTGGTCCTTGCAGGAACAGCATCGAGTGGTGGTCGACCATCTGCCTCTACGGAAAAGGGGAGAAACTGTCCAATCAGCATTGGCCGGCCTGGTGGGAGTGGGAGCTCGAACTCAGCCCTCACCTGCTCAAGAGAATGGAGGATCGCCGGTTTACAGAGGTGGATCTGCGGCTTATGCTGGAGAGGGCGAAGGGATTTCGGCAGGACCTGGTCGAAGACCGATGGGTCCTCGAGACGCGACATCGGAGGCAGGAATGGGAGATCATCGTCGAGCCGGACCCCGCCGCCCAGGTGCTGGTCGTAGTGACGGCCTTTCCCGTTCGGGATTCTTAGGATGAAGAGCTCCTACCTGGAAGTCACGTTTCGGCACGGCCGAGCCCTGGCGGCGTACCTGTATCTGCCGCGCGAGCCGGGCGAAAAAAGCGCACGGACGTCTCGGGTGGAGCCCGGGCTGGTCATCGACTTCGACAAGAGCGGCCGTCCCATCGGTATCGAGATCACCGCGCCGAGCCGGCTCACGCTGGCTGCCCTCAATCGAGTTCTCCTCGATCTCGGCCTCCCGGCTGCCGGACCTGCCGACCTTGCGCCTCTCCTGGCCGCGTAGAGCTCTCGCTTAGCGTCATCGCCATCGTGGCCTCTTCTGGGCCGTGAAGCGGTTTCCGCCCTTCCGGTAGACTCCTGCGCGATGTCCAGCGTCTCCGTCGACAAGTCGGGCCGGACGATCCGCGACATGTTCGCGGGGGTGGCGCCGCGCTACGATCTGCTGAACCACCTGCTGTCGGGGGCGCTGGACCTGGTCTGGCGGCGGCGCGCGGCGGCGGCCCTCGGCCCGATCTCCGGCGTCGCAGGAGCCGCAGTTCTGGACCTCTGCTGCGGCACCGGCGATCAGGCCGCGGCGCTCCGGCGGCGGGGAGCGCGGGTGGCGGCTGCCGACTTCTGCCTGCCGATGCTGGCGATCGCGCGCCGGAAGTTCCGGCGTCAGGCCCAGGGAGGGCGCGGGGCGAACATGCGGGTCCCGCCGCCGGCCGCCCTGGCGGCGGACGCGCTCGCCCTCCCCTTCCCCGCCCGCCGTTTCGCCGCCGCCACCGTCTCCTTCGGCCTGCGCAACGTCGCCGACCTCGACGCCGCCCTCCGCCAGCTCGCCACCGTGCTGCGGCCCGGCGGCCGGCTCGTCGTCCTCGAGTTCGCGGTGCCCGAGGCGCGGCCCCTGCGCACCCTCTATCTCTTCTACTTCCTCCACCTGCTGCCGGCGATCGCCCGCCTGCTCTCGCCCCGCGCCTCGGCCTACTCCTACCTGCCGAGCTCCGTCCTCGAGTTCCCCCAGCGCCGGGCCTTCCTCGACCGCCTGGCCGCCGCCGGCTTCACCGAGCTGTCCTCCCAGGACCTCTCGGGCGGCATCGTCTGCCTCTACCGCGGGAGCCTGCCGGCGTGACGGCGACCGCCCTCCTCCTGGACGGCAGGCCGGTCGCCACCGCACTCCGCGGCGAGGTGGCGGCGGGGGTGCGCGAGCTCGTCGCCGGCGGCGGGCGTCCGCCCGGGCTTGCCGCGGTGTTGGTGGGAGAGAACCCCGCCTCCGAGGTCTACGTGGCGAGCAAGGTCAGGGGCTGCGCCGAGGTGGGGATCGAGAGCCGCACCCTGCGGCTGCCAGCCGGCGCCTCGGAGGCTGAGCTTGCCGCCCTGGTGGACGGGCTCAACGCGGACGACGCGGTCGACGGCATCCTGGTCCAGCTGCCGCTGCCGGCGCAGATCGCCGAGCGGCGGGTGCTGGCGCGGGTGTCGCCCGAGAAGGACGTCGACGGCTTCCATCC
>DATNKQ010000653.1:0-4039 GCA_035603315.1 Thermoanaerobaculia bacterium | reverse complement strand
CCGCATCTGGGAGCCCTTCTTCACCACCAAGCCGGTGGGGGAGGGGACCGGCCTCGGACTCGACATCGCCTGCCGCATCGTCCGCCACCACAGCGGCGAGATCGCCGCCGAATCGGCCCCCGGCGACACCCGCTTCACGGTCCGCCTGCCCATCGCCTAGCCATCTCCGCCGCCATGCCCAAGCCCATCCTCTTCGCCGTCGACGACGACCCCGAGGTGCTGAAGGCCGTCGAGCGCGACCTCCGCAGCCAGTACGGCGAGCGCTACCGGGTCATGCGGGCGGCCGCGGGCGACAGCGCCCTCGCGGCCCTGGAGCAGCTGCAGGCCAAGCGGAGCCCGGTGGCCCTCCTTCTCGTCGACCAGCGGATGCCGAAAATGACCGGGGTGGAGCTCCTCGAGCGCGCCATCCCGCTCTTTCCGGCAGCCAAGCGCGTCCTCCTGACCGCCTACGCCGACACTGGCGCCGCCATCCAGGCCATCAACACGGCGCGCGTCGACCACTACCTCTTGAAGCCCTGGGACCCGCCGGCGGAAAATCTCTATCCCGTCCTCGACGACCTGCTGGCCGATTGGCAGGCCGCCTTCCGGCCTCCCTTCGAGGGGATCCGGGTCGTCGGCCACCGCTGGTCGCCGGCGTCGTTCGAGGCGCGCGACTTCCTGGCCCGCCACCAGGTCCCCTACGAGTGGCTCGACGTCGAGGTCAGCGAGGAGGCGCGGCGGCTGGCGGAGAGCGCGGAGGGGGCGGGTGGCCCGGAGGCGGCGGTCGCCGCCGCGGCCGGGGTGACCGGCGCCGCGGCCAAGAGCCTGCCCATGGTCTTCTTCCCCGACGGCAGCCATCTGGTGCGGCCGACGCGCGGCGAGCTGGCGGAGCGCATCGGCTTGCGGACGCAGGCGGAGAAGCCGTTCTACGACCTGGTGATCGTGGGCGGCGGCCCCTCCGGCCTGGCGGCTGCGGTCTACGGGGCGTCGGAGGGCCTGCGCACCCTGATGATCGAGGGCGACGCGCCCGGCGGGCAGGCGGGGACGAGCTCGCGGATCGAGAACTACCTGGGCTTCCCCTCCGGCCTCTCCGGCGCCGACCTCACCCGCCGCGCCGTCGCCCAGGCGACGCGCTTCGGGGTGGAGATCCTCAACCCGCAGGAGGCCAAGGGCCTGAAGCTCGCCGACCCCTACCGCATCGTCACCCTGGCCGACGGCAGCGAGGTGAGCTGCCACGCCCTCCTGGTCGCCACCGGCGTCTCCTACCGCAAGCTCGACGTCCCCGGCGTCGAGCGCCTGACTGGGGCGGGGGTCTACTACGGCGCGGCGATGACGGAGGCCATCGCCTGCCGCGACGAGGACGTCTACATCGTCGGCGGCGCCAACTCAGCGGGGCAGGCGGCGATGTACTTCGCGCGCTACGCGCGGCGGGTGACTCTCCTGGTGCGCGGCGATTCGCTGCAGAAGGGGATGTCGCAGTACCTCGTCGACCAGATCTGCTCGACGGCGAACATCGAGGTCCGCTTCCAGACCAGCGTCGCCGAGGCGCGGGGCGAGGAGAGCCTGCAGGAGCTCGTCCTCCGCGGCGGCGAGGCGGGCGCTCTCGAGACCGTCCCCGCCGGCTCGCTCTTCATCCTCATCGGCGCCCAGCCGCGGACCGGCTGGCTGGAAGGGGTGGTCGAGCGCGACGCGAACGGCTTCCTCCTCTCCGGCCCCGATCTCCCGGCCGACGGCAACGGCAACGGCCACCGCCGCCCGCGCGGCTGGCCGCTCGACCGCGACCCCTTCCTGCTGGAGACCAGCGTCCCCGGCGTGTTCGTCGCCGGCGACGTCCGCCACGGCTCGGTCAAGCGCGTCGCCTCGGGCGTCGGCGAGGGGGCCATCGCCGTCTCCTTCATCCACCAGTACCTGGCCCGCCTGTGACCCTTCACCGCATCCATCTCCTGCCCGACTCGCTGGTGAGCCAGATCGCGGCCGGCGAGGTGGTGGAGCGGCCGGCGTCGGTGGTCAAGGAGCTGGTCGAGAACGCTCTCGACGCCGGCGCTTCCGAGGTGCGGATCGAGCTCGAGGGCGGTGGCAAGAGCCGCATCGCCGTCGCCGACGACGGCGCCGGTATGGGGCGCGACGACGCCCTCTTGGCCTTCGACCGCCACGCCACCAGCAAGATCGGCAGCTTCGAGGATCTGGAGCGGGTGGCCACGCTGGGCTTCCGCGGCGAGGCCCTGGCGTCGATCGCCGCCGTGGCCCGCGTCGAGCTGACGACCGCCGAGGCCCCGGGCGAGGGTCAGCGGGTGCTCATCGAGGGCGGGCGGGTGCGGGCCGCCGAGCCGCTGCCGCGCGCCCGCGGCACGACCGTCGAGGTGCGGTCGCTGTTCTTCAACGTGCCGGCCCGCCGCAAGTTCCTGAAGGCCCGCGAGACCGAGCTGCGGCGCGCCCTGGAGGTGGTCCAGGGCTACGCATTGGCTCGCTCTGACGTGCGCTTCACGGTGATCCACGAGGGCCGCACCCTGCTCGACGCGCTGGCCGCTCCGGCCGCTCCCGCCGCTCAGCATCGCCAAGGAGGCGCGCGGGAGCGCATTGCCCAGGTCTTCGGCGGCGAGTTCGCGCGCCAGCTCGCCGAGATCCCCCGCGGCGGAGAAGGGGATACGGCGGGAGGCGAGTCGATCGGCGGCTTCGTGGGGCTGCCGGCCACCGCCCGCTCGCACCGCCAGTTCGTCTTCGTCAACCGCCGGCTGCTGCGCGACCGCATGGTGCTCGCGGCCTTCTACCGCGCCGTCCGCGAGGAGTGGAGGAGCGAGGACTTCCCGGCCCTCTTCCTCTTCCTCGACGTGCCGCCCGAGGAGGTGGACGTCAACGTCCATCCGCAAAAGGCGGAGGTCCGCTTTCGCGATCCCGCCCTCGTCGACCGCATCGGCCGCGCCGTCCGCCGCGGTCTCGAGCGCGCCCGCGGCGAGGAGCCGGCGCCACTCCGCGCGCCGCCCTCGACCGGCGCGAGCGATCCGCACGTGCCCTTCGCCTGGCAGGGCCTGGGCGAGCGGTACCCCGAGGCCTGGCGCCAGCGGGAGAGCGGGGCGGTCGAGGTGCGGGAGGAGGGGGCGCCCTACGGAGAGGCGGAGCCGGCGCTTGGCGGTGTGCGCCTGGCGGCCGCTGCCTACTCACCGCTCGTTCGCTCGCCGGTGCCGCTCTCCGGGCGGAGCGGCGAGGCCCGCCCTTTCCGTCTCCTGGGCCAATACAAGGCGACGCTCATCCTTCTCGAAGGCCCCGATGGCCTCTACCTCATCGACCAGCACGTGGCGCACGAGCGCATCCTCTACGAGCGTCTCCGCCGCGCCCTGGCCGCCCGGCGCCCGCCCGTCCAGCACCTCCTCATCCCGCTCCTCCTCGATGTCGGCCCGGCCGAGCGCTTGCGCCTCCTCGAGCTCGGCCCCGGCCTCGAGGAGCACGGCTTCAGCCTCGCCAGCCTCTCCGGCAACACGCTCGGTCTCTCCACGGTCCCCGCCGTGCTCAAGGCGGACGAGGCGGAGGCCCTGCTGCGCTCGCTGGCCTCGGAGAGCGGTGGGGAAGCAACCGCCGAGGACCTCGCCCGGCGCCTCCTCGACGCCCTCGCCGCCAGCCTCGCCTGCAAGGCCGCGGTCAAGATGCACCATCCCCTCGCCCCCCTGGAGATGGAGGCCCTGGTGGCCGAGCTCTTCGCCGCCGAGCAGCCCTATGCCTGCCCCCACGGCCGCCCGATCGTCCTCCAGATGACCGACACCGACCTCGAGCGCCGCTTCGGACGGCGCGGGTAGCCTCCCCTACTTCTTGAGGTCGGGAGGCTCCGAGGGAAGGAGCCGATGTCCCTCGAAGACAGCGATGACCTGGATTGCCTCGGATCCGACGCGATAGACGATACGGTAGTTACCGACGAGGACTTCGCGAAGGTCCGGCACGCTGAATTCAGGCACGACGCGCCCCGCGAAGGGCGTTTCTGCCGCCAGCCTCGCGCGTTCCTGAAGGCGGGCTAGCCAGCGGCGCGCCGCCTCCGGGCTATCGCGCGCGATGTAGGAAGCGATTTCCTTGA
>DATNKQ010000600.1:0-5876 GCA_035603315.1 Thermoanaerobaculia bacterium | reverse complement strand
GTTCTGGTGGACCTCGATCTCGGCCAAGAGGAGGACCGCCTCGGCCCGCGGGACGGCCTCCGCCGCCATCGCCTGCCGCGCCTCCGCGGCGGCCGGCGCGACCTGCCCCCGCGCCCAGGCGACGCGCGCCAGGAGCTCGTGGGCCTCGGCCGGCAGCGTCGCCGCCACCGCCCGCGCCCGCCGCTCGGCGTCGTCGAGCCGGCCCAGGCGCAGGAAGATGCGGCCCTCCTCGATGAGCATGCCGTCGGCGGCCACCGGCGCTATGGCGATCGCCCGGTCGTACTGCGCCAGCGCCTCGTCGTAGCGGCCGAGGGCTGCGAGGTTCGACGCCAGCTGGAAGCGGGCGTCGAGCATGGCCGGGAAGCGGCGCACGAGGTCCGCCAGGAGGGCGGCGGCCTTGGCGTGCTCGCCCCGCGCCCCGAGGTCGTAGGCCGCGCTGACCTGGGCGAGGGCGGGCAGCGCCCGCTTGGGGTCGGGGAGCGGCCCCGCCGCCTGCACGGGCACCGCCGCGTAGCCCAGGGCGCGAATCTTCGCCACCTCCTCCTGCTCGATCTCCCGCGGGGCCGAGAAGGCGGCGGCGTGGGTCAAGAGCTCGTCCTTCATGCCGCGGAAGACCCGGCGCTCTTCTGCGATCACGTTGCGGCGCTCGCCGGGGTCGCTCGCCACGTCGTAGAGCTCGGGGTCGGGGCCGTCGATGTAGGCGTAGCGCGCGTCGACCAACGACTGGAGCTCGCTCCAGCCGAAGTGCAGGCGGGGGTAGAAGGTCTCGCTGTAGATGCGGCGGCCGGGCTCGCCGTCGAGGCCCAGGAGCGGCCGGCCCGGAAGCGCCTTGGGCGCCGCGATTCCCAGCAGCCCGCAGAGGGTGGGGACGACATCGAGGAGCTCCGCCGGCGCGGCGATCCGCTCGCCCGCCCGGCGCGAGCCCGGCAGCTTGAGCAGCAGGGGGACGCGGATCGCCTCGCGGTAGAGGAGCACGCCGTGCTCCTTCTCCCCATGGTCGCCCAGGCCCTCGCCGTGGTCGGAGAGCAGGACGACGATCGCCCGGTCGTAGAGCCCGCCGGCGCGCAGGTGGTCGAGGAAGCGGCCCACGACGTCGTCGGCGGTGGCGATCTCGCCGTCGTAGGGGTTCGCCGCGTAGCGGCTCTTCCAAGGCTCCGGGGGGGTGTAGGGCGAGTGCGGCTCGTAGAGGTGGAGGAAGAAGAAGAACGGCCGGTCATGCTGGCGGTCGATCCAGGCGCGGGCGCGGGCCGCCGTCTCCTCGCCGCGGCGCTCGATGAGCCCCAGCGTGCGGTCGGCGAGCACCTCGATGCCGTCCTCGTAGTCGTCGAAGGAGGCGGCGAGGCCGGTGCGGCCGCGCAGCACGTAGGCGGACACCGCGGCCCCGGTGGCGTAGCCGTGGCGCCGCAGGAGATCGGCGACGGTCGGCGTCTTCGCGGTGTCCAGCCGGTAGCCGATGTTGTCGCGCACGCCGGTGGCCGCCGGCGGCAGGCCGGTCAGCAGGGAGGCGTGGGACGGCAGGGTGAGCGGGCAGGCGCTGTAGGCGTTCTCGAAGAGGACGGAGTCGCGCCGCAGGCGGTCGATGGCCGGGGTCTCGACGCCGCGGTAACCGTAGGCCGGCAGGTGGTCCGAGCGCAGGGTGTCGATCGAGATGAGGATGACCGGCGCCCGCGGGAAGGTCGCCTCTCCCGGAGCCCCGGGGCGCGTGCAGGCGGAGAGCGCGAGTGCGAGGAGGAGCGGGTACGAGAGGAGCTTCATGATCCCGGAGCTGCCGCGCGATCCTACCAGAGGGTCGCGACGGTGAACGGGCTCCCTTTGCCCTCGCTTGAGCGACTGGCAGCGCCCCACATCGGCTCTCGAAGGCCTCGGCGACCCGGGGCGCGCCCCCGAAGGAGCGGAGCGAGGCCCAAAGGGAGTCCCGCACCAAAACAGAACGGGACGGCCGGAGCCGTCCCGTTCGCGATCGATGCCGGAGCGCGCGCGCTAGAAGCGGATGCCCACCGAGAAGAAGTACTGGCGCGGGACCGGGAAGTCGGCGTTGCTGATCGGCTTGCCGAACTGGTTGGGCGCCGGCGTGAACTTGGTTGGCAGGCCGAGGCTGTCCTTGGGCCCGGCGAAGTCCGGGGTGACCGTCGTGTCCCAGCCGATCAGCGTCTTGTCGTTGAAGATGTTGCGCACCTCGACCTTGAGCCAGGGCGAGACGGCGCGGAAGACCGGGATCTGGTAGTTGGCCGCGAAGTCGAAGGTTGTCCAGGAGGCGAAGTTCTGGCTGCCGCGCTTGCCGAAGAAGATGGTCTGCGTCCTCGGCGGCGCCTTGTAGCCGGGATCGAGGGCGTGCTGTTCCGGCGTCAGCAGGACGTTGCTGGCGGCGAAGGAGTAGGTCAGCGGCGAGTTGTAGTTGCCGAGGAGCGAGAGCGCGAGGTCGCCGGCGCGTCCCAGCCCGAGGTGATAGATCGACCAGATCCGCGCCACGTCCGCTTCGTAGTCGGGGAGGTGCCCGACGGGGAAGTTGCGCTCCTTGCTGAACAGCTCCTTGTAGGCGTCGATGCCCGAGGTGCCGATGATCTGGGTGTTCTGGCCCAGGTAGTTGCCGTCGTTCTTGAGCTGGTGCACCCAGTTGCCCTCGACCGTCCAGTCGGAGGTGACCGGGTAGCGGCCCTCGAGCGACAGCGCCTGGTACTCGCGGCTCGCGTCGTTGCTGTTCTTGTAGAGGACGTTGTCGGCGAGCGGCCCCGGCACGCCGTCGACGTCGATCTGGGTGAACCCCAAGTTGGTGGAGATGAAGTTCTCGAGGAAGTCGACGGTCTTGCGGTTGACGAAGGTCAGCTTGGCGAAGCCGCCCTTGGGCAGCTCCATCCCGGCCGAGAGCGTCTCCTCCTTGACCCGCGGCGCGCTGACGTTGTTGGCGAACTTGACGTTCTGCGTCGGCGAGCCGGCGAGGTAGAGGACGTAGTTGTGGGGATCGAAGCCGGGGGCGAAGTTGCGGCCTTCGCCGGGGGGGCCGAGGTACGGGCCGTAGAGGTAGCTGGGGTTGCCGGTGTTGGTGCCGTTGGTGAAGAGAGCGAGGTTGTAGGCGCCGGCGTACTCGGCGTAGGTGCCGCTCAGGCGGTACCTGCCGTTGCCCTGGGGGTCGAAGTTGAGGGCCAGGCGGGGGGAGAGGGCGCTGGCGTGGATGTTCTTCACGTTGTCGGTGCCGGTGTTGCCCACGTTCTCGTAGCGGGCCCCGAGGTTGAACGACCAATGCCCGTTCAGCTTCCACTCGTCGTTGACGTAGGCGGCGTCGGTCTTGGTCTGGAACTGCGAGCCGCGATGGGCCTCCCACTGGACGAGGAAGCTCTGGAAGGTGTTGGGGATGAAGACCGGGATGAGGTGCCCCTGGGGGTCCAGGACGGGGCCGTTGGCGTCGCGCTTGAAGTCCGAGAAGAAGGTGAAGTTGGTCGCCGACTGCGAGTTGCCGCCCGTCCGCAGGTTCTTGAACTCCTCGCCGCCCACCTTGAGGTTGTGGGTGCCGGCGCCTTCCACCAGGTACGAGAGGCTCGCCGCGAGCTGCTTGTTGTTGCGCGACTCGGGGTCGGTGGCGTCGAAGTAGGGAGCGTTGTAGACGCAGCCGGTGGTGACGCAGCGGAAGGGGGACTCGAGGATGCTGGTGTCCGTGCCGCCGGCGCCGACGAACTCGAAGTTCTTCTCCGAGTACTGCGCCTCGGCGTAGAGATTGGCGGACAGGACCCCCGAGTAGCGCAGGATCTTGAGGTCGTTGGGCAGCGTCTCGTGGACCGCCGTGTCCGGGGTCGCGGCGAGAAGCTTGTCGACCGAGGTTGCGAACACGGAGGTGTCGTTCTTGATGTAGCTCGCCTGCAGCGATTGGCTGTTGCTGATGTTGGCGGTCAGCTTGCCCTCGTAGCGGCGGTCGCGCGTCTGCTGATCGAAGGGCAGGCCGGTCTCGTTGAGGGCCTGCTGCTCGTCGGCGTTGGTGCTGCGGCCGGCGGCGAAGAACCAGAGCGAGTCCTTCAGGATGTAGCCGCCCAGGGTGCCGGAGTAGACCTCGTTGTTCTTGCTGTGGATCTTGATGTTCCGCTGGTCCTCGAATGGCGTGGTGTCGCGGTAGGAGGGGTTGCTGAAGTCGCTGCGCAGCGTGCCGGCGAAGGTGTTGCCGCCGCTCTTGGTGATGGCGTTGACGACCCCGCCGCCGAAGCGGCCGTACTCGGCCGATATGCCGGAGGCCAGGACCTGGGTCTCCTGGATGGCGTCCTCGATGAACAGGTTGTTGGGGTTGCCGAAGACGCTGTCGTTGATGTCGACGCCGTTCAACAGGAAGAGGTTGTCGTAGGCGAAGCCGCCGCTGATAGTGACCTGTCCCGGCAGCAGGGTCTGCAGCGACGTGGTGACCCCCGGCGCCAGGGTGGCGATGCCGGCGAGGTCGCGCGGCGTGGCCAGCGAATCGATCGTCTTGCCCGTCAGGTTGGCGCCGGTGCTCGGCGTCTCGAGGGCGTTCGCCGCCTCGCCGACGACCTGGATGGTCTCCGTCAGCGCCGCCGGCGCGATCTTGGCGTCGCTTCTCGCGGAGCCGCCCAGGGGCACGGTGGCCTGGGTCTGCTCGGGCTTGAAGCCCTCGAGGTTGAAGGTCACCTTGTAGTCGCCCGGCGGCAGGCCGCGCAGGATGTAGTCGCCGTTGCCCGCGGTGACGGTGGACCGCTCACCCTGCAGGGCGGGCGAGGTCGCGGTGACCGTCACTCCGGGTGCGGCGTCACCGTTGGCCAGCGTGACGGTTCCCGCGAGCGTCCCGTCCTGAATTCCCTGGGCGAAGGCGGTGCCGCCGCCCAGCATGGCGAGGAGAAGGACTCCGATCGCCAAAGTGCGCAACTTCGTCATTCTAAACCTCCTTCCGGAGAAGAGATGTTGATCGGGTGGGCAGCAAGAACAGTACCAGGAGAACGGCCGTTCGGAGCCGTTTGGAATCAAGTATTTGGGCAGAGGAGTCCGGTGGACCGGTTCAGATCCTTGAAGCCCGATCCATTTCCTTGAAGTGAAGCGCGGAGGGAACAGGGCCGGCCGCCTGGAACGGCGGCCGGCGGGAGACAAGATGAGGAGTTTTAGACGGCGAAAGAGGAGCCGCAGCCGCAGGTGCCGGTCGCCCGCGGGTTGTTGAATTTGAACCCCGCCCCCGCCATGCCGAAGACGTAGTCGATGTTCGTCCCCTGAAGGTAGCGGGCGCTGACGCCGTCGACGTACACGGTGAGGCCGTGCTGCTCGTAGATGACGTCGTTCGGCCGCGACTCCTTCTCGTAGTCGAGGGCGTACTCGAAGCCGCTGCAGCCGCCGCCGCGGACGGCGATGCGCAGGCCGTGGGAGGCGTCGATCCCCTCCTGCTCGCGGGTCACCTTCACCATCTCGACGGCCTTGGGGGTCAACGAGACGGGCACCTCGTCCTCGGGCGGATGGGGCGCCGCGGAGGCTTCGGCAGTGGGTATGGACTGGGTTCCTTCCATGATAAGAGCTCCTTTCGCTCGTTTCGAAGATAGTCCCCCCGCGGGGCGAAGTCAAACCTCGACGGTTATGATGGCCCGGTGCTGCGGGCCATCCTGTTCGATTTCAACGGCGTGCTGGTCGACGACGAGCCGATCCACCTGGAGATCCTGCAGCGGGTGCTCGGGGAGGAGGGGCTGGCGCTGGCCGCCGAGGACTACTACGGCCGCTACCTCGGGCTCGACGACCGCGGCTGCTTCGGGGCAGTGCTGCGGGCGGCGGGCGAGGATGTCTCCCCCCCGCGCCTGATGCGCCTCATCGCCCGCAAGGCGAGCTACTACCAGGCGCGCATCCGCCAGGGCGGCTACCCCATCTTCCCCGGCGCCGTCGAGCTCATCCTAGAGGCGGCGGGCGCC